>PASB01000054.1 GCA_002711735.1 Ilumatobacter sp. | reverse complement strand
GATCGCATAGCTCTCGCCAACTGCAGTGATGAGCTTCGCTGTGTTGACGTGCGTCTGACGCTGCCAGGCATCCATTACACAACCAGTGAACAGCCACACATCGTTCCCGGTTGCCGCTAAGCGGGCTGGCCTTCTAATGGGTAATGCTGACAGTCCAAACCTTCGAGGCACGAGCCGCAACCGCTGCGCGACAGCCAGCAAGGACGACCCAACAAGCAACAATCGATGGCGCGGAAGCACCTTCAATCCAATGCGTTGCCACCACGGAGTGATGCGCTTCGACGACGCCAGCGCTGACCTTGTGCCTTCCATCAATGCCCCGAATTGCACACCGCTCGGACATGCCGGCTCACACCCTCGACATTGCACGCATGTCTCCATGAAGTCCACGAAAGTCTCATCGATCGGAAGTTGACCCGACTCAACCGCGCGCATTGCGTCGATGCGCCCTCGCGGCGAATACGCCTCCTCACCAGAAACTCGAAAAGTTGGACAGTGCGGAAGGCAGAGCCCGCACGAGACACACGTCGCCAACTTGCCGGGGTCAAGATTCAACACGCCATGGAGCACGACAACAGCGTACGCGGACCGGGCGACCCGTACGATGCCTTTCGTGCCAGAAGGACACACCATTCACAAGATTGCCAGAGACCACGGAAAGCTGCTCAGCGGTCGGGCCTTGCGCGTCACCAGTCCCCAAGGACGTTTTTCCGGCGATGCCGAGCGTGTCGATGGCGCCGTTCTCCGCAAGATTGAGCCCCACGGCAAGCATCTTTTTTACCACTGGTCGACGGGCGAAGTTGGCCACGTTCACCTCGGGCTGTTCGGCAAATTTAAAGTACACACGGGCGACAGTCGTCCTGAACCGCGCGGCGCTGTCCGAATGCGTCTCGTCGCGGAGTCAGCAACGATTGATTTGTCGGGCCCAACTGCCTGCTCGATCGATGATCCCTCCGTGCGAACCGAGATTCTGAGTCGTCTCGGACCCGACCCCATCAAACCGCGCCAGAGCAAACAAAAGATGTTCAACAAGATCTCACGGTCGAAACGCGGTATCGGCGATCTTCTCATGGATCAGTCAGTCGTCGCTGGAGTCGGCAATGTGTACCGCGCCGAAGCACTCTTCGTCTGCGGCATACACCCGCTCCATCCAGGCATAAAGTTGGACATCGCCGAGTTGGAGGCACTCTGGGTCACGATCACCGCAATGCTGCGCAAAGGAGTCAAAGACGGTCGCATCGTCACCGTCGAACGATCGGAACTCGACATTCCAAACGGCGTCCGCATCAAACGCGGCGACGCCACCTACGCCTACAAGCGGCACCTTTGCCTGCGGTGCGGTACCAAGATTGAGCTGCTCACTATTCAAAACCGAACGAGCTACCACTGCCCTACTTGCCAACCGGAGTGACTCTCGTTCCAGACAGCAGGTAGCGGTAGCTTCTCAAATCCGGTGGATTATCCGAATAGCGTGTAGCGACAGCCACCCGACGTGGAGGCACCCCTAAATACCCAACCTCAACCGACAACGACGCCCCAAGTTTCAACTGGCGTGTTTCACAGCGGGTCGAACCAAACGCCCTCTTGAGCAGTCCCCATGTAGTTGATGAAGATCTCATCGCCCTCGTGAATGTTCCGCAGCGCTGTGATCACGAGCTCATGTGGAGTTTCAAGGGTTTCGGCGTTCGGCGCGTAACTGTGGTTGTAGAGCGATCCGTAGCCCAAAGCCAGCGCAGTGGATTCTGTTCCCCAGCCGAACACGTATCCGTCAGCCCCCAAGGACAGTGCTTCGGCCTGCTCGCCCTCGACGATCAGCATCGGGCACCGTTCGATCTCCTCACCAGCTGCGATGACCCGACGAGCAAACACGCCACGGCCTGCTCCGGTCGGCGATTCCGCCACACGCAGGTCCGATGAGTTACCGCTAGACATGAGGGTTCAGTCAACCGGACTCTACTGAGCTTGCCACATCGGTGCGTTGGGATCTCCACGCCAGTACGCCAGTCGGCGTTGCGCCTCTGGCATTGCGTCCTCACTGCGTATCGCTGCTTTCAGTCGCATCAAGGTCGCCGCAACCAGGCGGAGCTCTGCAAAGGCCTCGGCGGGCTGATCACCGACCATCGACCGCCCGTAGCCTGTCGCGAAAGCGCCGTACCAGGACGCCTCACCGCCCCAGCGTGTTTGCCAGGTCATCATCGGCGCGTGATCCCAGCCGGGCGGCGCCACGCAGAGTAAGTCCCAGTCGATTAGGACCGGTCCCCTTTCCGACATGATCACGTTGCCTGGGTGAACGTCACCATGACAGAGAACCGAATTAACGTCATCGGTCCAGTGCGGCCACCGGTGAATGGCTGCGACGATTCCCGCTCGCGCCGGCTCGTCGAGTTCCGCAGCAACATCGTCGAGCAGCGCAGCGAAGTCCCACCACGGGAAGTCAGCCGGGCGTGGGAGCGGGTATGCCGCAGGAAGGTCAGACGCAGCGATGTCGTGGGTGCGCCGCACCAATTTGCCAACAGACTGCCAATCAATGGCAGAGTTCGAATTTGGCACATATTCCCACGCTGTTGCGCTCAGTCCCTTTGACTCGACGACATCAGTACGCACAGGACGGGTTACAGCCAGACCACGGTCGAGCAGTATCTCGGCAAGTTCGATCGATGCGACCGCAGGCGCACTCGGCTCACTCACGCGAAGAACAACGTCGCCGGAGCGGTAGATCGCATTCATACCTGCGCGCAGCAAAACGGGTTCAACAAGCCCCCAATGCGTAGCCGCCTGCGACGCCACCAGCCTGGCGGCTGCGAGATCGCCAACCGGGCGATCAACAAACGGACGCGGCACGTTAAATTCGACTCAGCGGATCGACAGCGCGTCGATTCCGGGGTTCAAGCGTCCGGTCGGATCAAACTCCCGCTTGATCCGCGCATGCAAATCGGCCTGCACTAGATCAGGCGGTCGTACCGGCCGCGGCCGAGTGTGGTGGACCACGCCCACGCCGATTTCTGCGACAAACGAACCCGGCGACGCGACCTTCAGAGATATTAATTCTGATGGCGCCATCGACCAACGGCCGCCTCCAGGGAGTTCCGGGCCATTTGGAACTGCCGTCAGTGAAAACCGTTCAGCCATCTCTGCCACGTCGCGATCATTTCCTTCAAGCAGCACCCAGGTCGTCGCTCCGTTCCATAGCACTGACGTCGGACGGAACAGTCCGCTCAACAGTTCCCACGGATCGCGATCAGAGGTGAACCATTGCTCGAAGGAGGCCTTCGGTCGCGTACGAAGAATGACGTCGCCGATGAACCCAAGCGTTCCGTATGAGCCAACCAGCAATCGACATAAATCGAACCCGCTGACGTTCTTTACAGTCGGCCCTCCGGCTTTGACGAGCTTGCCAGCAGCATTGACGTAATTGGCCTGAAGCAACGCGTCGCGCATCGCTCCGTACGCCAACCGGCGGAGCCCGCTCTGGCCGACGGCCAGCGCTCCCCCGACGGTTCCTCCCGGGTGTACGGCGACCTGCTGCCCATGTTCAGCTAGTGCTGCGTCAATCTCGTCGACTGGGGTTCCTGCTCCGCAGCAAATCGTCATCTCGGCGGGCTCGATCCACTCGATGCCACTCGGAGCGTGAACTACCCGGACATCCGACAACGGACGTGACCGTGTCCCGAGCCCGGCAATGGCTACCGGACCGCTGGAGCCGACTTCTGCCGCGAAGTCTTCGAGTGTCAGATCCATGCGCCTTCGGGGGCACTATGGATTTCGCCACATGTGGCAGGATTTGGCAAGACCTTGTCTGGGTTCGAAATCAGTTGCGGGTCAAATGCCCGACGCAGGTCAGCTTGCGCACTGAGGTCGGTCTCAGTGAACATCAGCGGCATGAGGTCCCTCTTCTCAAGCCCAATGCCGTGTTCGCCACTCAGCACACCGCCTGCATTGACGGATGCCTTCACAATTTCTCGGCCGGCAGCGTGAACTCGTTCGAACACTCCTTCAACTGAACCGTCAAACAGAATTAACGGATGGAGGTTGCCGTCACCGGCATGGAACACGTTTAACACCTGCAAATTGTGCCGGCTGACAATCTCGTAAATTTGATCAAGTACTTCTGCGAGCTTATGCCGAGGCACCACGGTGTCGTGCAAGTAGTAGTTGGGCATGATGTTCGCTATGGCGCCGAACGCGGACTTCCGTCCCTTCCAGAGCAGCGCCCGCTCTGCGTCATCTGCTGCCACTCGGATAGCGCCCACCCCTCGTTCGGAAGCAAGCTGGCAGATGCGTTCAACGTCGGCCGCAACCCCTGCAGAGGGCCCAACGACTTCAATGAGGAGTGCGGCAGCCTTCTCGACAGGGAGCCCTGCGTGAATGAACTCTTCGACTGCGATTAAACACAGCTGGTCCATCATCTCGACCGCAGCGGGCACGATGCCCGACGCAATGATGTCGCTGACCAAGTTGGCTCCCTCGGCGACCGATTCGAAGTCCATCAGCATCGTTGCCACGTCTGGCGGATTCTGCATCAACCGCACGCAGATCTTCGTCGCAACGCCGAACATGCCCTCGCTGCCGACAAAGACGCCGCGCAGGTCAAGTCCGTCGGGCTCTGGCTCCTCCCCACCAAGAATGCTGATCGACCCGTCCGGCAGAACGACTTCAACGCCGTGGATATGCGCGTTCGTAACACCATCGGCGAGACAATGGGGTCCGCCTGAGTTGTTCGCGACGTTGCCGCCGATCGAACAAGTCTGCTGGCTGCTCGGATCAGGCGCGAAGTGCACGCCAAGGTCGGCGATCTGTTTTGATAAATCGAGGTTCAGCACGCCAGGCTCAACCCAAGCAATGCGATTTACTTCGTCGACCGAAAGGATCTTGTTCATCTTCGTGGTGGAGATGACGATGGCGTCTGGCGGTGGCACCGCCCCGCCGGCGAGCCCAGTTCCAGAGCCGCGAGCCATGAAAGGAACGCCCATGTCAGCTGCCACCTGCACGCACGCCTGCACGTCCTCGGTCGACTCGGCAAAACACACGATGCCTGCGCGGCCAGTCATGTTCGACGCGTCGCGTCGGTAGAGGTTGCACATTGTCAGCGAATCCCTGACCTGATCGTCGCGAAGTCGCACGCGAAGCGCGCGTGTGACGGCATCAAGGTCGATTGTCGTGTCGAGCACCGTCACGCGACTCAGCGGCCTCGTTGACGCATCACGATGACTCGGCCACTCTCGACAGGCTGACCATCGACGAAGACCTTGTCACCAGGCTCAACGTGGTCTTCAAGCGATTCGAGCCGACCTTCACGCTTCGCATGAAGTTCGTCTTCATGCTGGTTCATCACCGCCCGCCCTTCACGGACTGCGTCAGCAATGTCGCGCGTCTTTGCCCTAGCTTTTGTCATCGCTGACTTCGCTACTTGAGCGGGTGCAGCATTTGAGGCTGCTTCTTTGACCTTCTTCTTAGCGTAGCCGGCACCTGCAACGCCCGCTGCCACGCCGCCGACGAACCATGTCGCTCGCTTCATCATGCTCGTCGTCTCCGTCGCTCCGGGGCTTTTTCTCTGTGATTACTCACATCGATCACGTTTCCTGTTGCGCTGGGGTCTGGGACAATAAGCGACCGCTCAATTGGCTTACCACGCAAGCGGCTCCATGCTCGAGACGTTCCCTTGGCCAGCCCTGCAGCCTTGATAGCTGGTGACGAGAACGCCGTGCGCGCCACTCGGCCCCCAACGGCGTCACCGATTGCCTCGGCGGAACCAAGCACTTTGTCGAATCGCTCGAGGTCGTTGCGGGCCTCATCGACGGTTTCCCGTGCTGCGTCGGTGGTGTTGCGCATCTCAAGCAGGAGCGGAGTGGTTTCAGCTCGAAGATCGACAACGTCTTCGCGCAAATCGCGCAGCGTGTCATGAACCCGCAGTAAGACCACGATCAACGCCGTAAACCCACAGATCAGGACAAATGCAGCGATCACCACCACCAAGTCGCTTGCACTCATCTTGATGCTCCATTTGGAGACTGTTCAGTTCTGTTTTTTGCCATACGCTGCTCAATCCCTTGTTCCTCACCGTGCTGGCTCGGTTCGTACCAGCGCTGTCCTCGCTGACCTTCGGGCAGGTATTCCTGATCTACCCAGCCAGCCGGACTGTCGTGAGGATACTCGTACCCGACTCCGTGGCCCAGCGTTGCTGCGCCCTGATAATGGCTATCACGAAGATGGGATGGCACTTCACCTATGTCCCCGTCACGGACTGCGGCGCGGGCATTCCAGATGGCGAGCGCCGCTCGGTTGCTCTTCGGAGCGACGGCCAGGTATATGGCTGCGTGAGTCAAATGGAGCTGCGCCTCCGGCAACCCTACGTGCTCAAGCGCGTGGGCTGCCGCAACTGCTACGTCTAGACCTCGGTTGTCGGCGAGACCCACGTCTTCGCTGGCGAAAATGACTAAGCGTCGAGCAATGAATCGGGCGTCCTCGCCTGACTCCAGCATCCGTGCCAGCCAATACACCGCAGCGTCGGGATCACTTCCGCGCATCGACTTGATGAAGGCGCTGACGACGTCGTAGTGATCATCACGCCCGTACCGCAATGCGCTGGTCCCAAGTGCGGCTTCGACGTGAGCAAGCTCGACATGGGGGTAATCGGACAACGCACACGCAACGTCGAGCGAGGTCAAGACCTGACGTCCGTCTCCCCCTGCTCGGTCAACAAGCAACTCCAAAGCATCGCGATCAGCGGTTGTTGCTTCTGCTTCCAAGCCTCGCGATACCAGCTGCTCAATAGCTAGCCGATCAAGCGGTTCGAGTCGGAAGAGCGTTGAGCGGCTGCGTAGTGGTGCGTTGACCTCGAAGAATGGATTCTCAGTCGTTGCCCCTATCAACGTCAGTGTGCCGTCCTCGACCGCAGGGAGTAGCGCATCTTGCTGCGCCTTCGAGAACCGATGGATTTCATCGAGAAACAGGATGGTGCCTTGTCCACGTTCTCCGAGACGATGGCGGGCACGATCAATGGTTTCGCGCACATCCTTCACGCCGGCGGTGACAGCGGAGAGTTGCTCAAAGGCGCGCTCTGTCGAGCCCGCAACTGCCAGAGCAAGGGTAGTTTTACCAGTGCCCGGTGGACCCCACAACAGCGCTGAACTCAAGCGGTCGCTTTCGACCAGGCAACGTAGCGGTCGACCTGGCCCGACCAGGTGTTCCTGGCCAACGATGTCGTCAATCGATTTTGGCCGAAGTCGGGCCGCGAGCGGCGCCCGGAGGCGGCGAGTCTCCTCGGCAGCCGCTGCGAACAGGTCGCTCATAAGAGTGCGCTGAGAGCGCGCTGATACGAGGACTTACGGAACTCGACCACTTGGTCGACCAGCCAGGGCACTTTTACCCACTTCCAGTCATCGAACTCGACGCCGTCAGGTGTCGGCTCAACTTCATCGTCCCAGGCCTCGAAGAAAAACCAACGCTGAGCTTGCCCCAAACGCGCCCCGCGTTTGGCGCCATCGGGCCACTCGTACACCGTCCAGTCTGGATATTCGCCGACGAGACGGACGTGTTGGCGGCCGAGCCCCGTTTCCTCTTTCAACTCCCGCCAGGCGCCCTCGACCGCCGACTCACCTTTATCAATGCCGCCCTGAGGTAATTGCCACTGGCCGGGATAATCGGTGCGCTGGAACGCCAGGACGCGGCCCTTGGAATTCGACACCACGGCGACAGTTCCAGCTCGAAATTGCAAACTCCCCATCAAAGGAGCATGGTACTCCGGTAATCCTGACCGCTAGCGCCCGATGTGACGCAAGCGGGTCTGCACGTCAAAGTACTCTGGGTCAATCTCGGCGATTGTTGCAAACCAGCGGCGCGCTTTGATTGGGTCATTTAGTCGGTCGTAGAAGTCTGCCAGCACGTACCACTGGCGGAGATGGTGGTCCTTGACTGACTTGGTCTTCTTTATCGCAGGCATCATCATCTCGATTGCGGCTGAAAGATTGCCGCGATCTGCGAGCGCACCAGCAGCAACAATCCGGCCCTCAGCCAGGATCTCGTGGCGCGGTGAGGACTCGCGAATGAGCAACCACACGCGCTCAACTGCCGACCAGCGTTCAAGCGCTCGGTAGCAGTCGGCGAGCGGTGGTAAAATCTCTTGGTTCTCGTGCAAGTCATGCGCACTCTCCAGCGCAGCAGCTGCTTGTTTGTACCTGCCAAGACGGTAATTCGCTAGGCCGACGACTTCGTGAGCGGCAGCGACACCGGGTGCCTCTTTGGCGATAGACGTAGCAATCCGCTTCGCTTCGTCGAAACGCTCCCGGTCGAGAGCTTCGCTCGCCTGTGCTAGCCGCTCCGACAACCGGGCTCCCCGCTGGGTCCCTAGCGCGTCGTTTAGTTGCGCAGTAATCACAGGGTCGAGTTCAGGCGCCTCGCGTGGCGCTCGTCCTGAAGAACCAGCTCGCTGCGTTGCACTTTTCGCTGGACCCCGAACCGAGCCCTCGTCGATCCACTGCTCGGTCGTACGAGCCTCGATCTTGGCGCGTTCTTGTTCCTTTGCTATGGCAGGGTCAATTTCGGGCTTCGGACCACGTCGACGTTTCACGTCCATCGAGCGGCGGTCGGCCTCTGTCAGCTGAGGTCGTTCTTGTTTAGACCGATTTTCGCGACCGGAGCCTTTGCCATCACGCCGGTCGGATCGATTTGCATCGCCTTCATATCCACCACGGCCATTGCTGCCGCCATTGTTCCGTGATCCGCCTGACGAACTTCCAGAACTAGGACTGCCAACTCCAGAACCCGACTCGCTGCCGCGCGAGGAACTTGAGGATTGGTCACCAGGCATGGCCCAAGATGCTACGTCGCCCCACACACGTTTGTGTTTGTTTGGGTGTTTTGGGGGTCCGGCACGGGCTTCCTCAATGATCTATTTCGACGAGGTGGTGAGACTTTTTCCCCTTGCGCAAAAGCAGATACCGCCCATGGAGCAGTTTCTGGCCACTGAGCTGGTCTTTTTCACTGAGCTGCACCCCATTGGCGTAGATTGCGCGTTGGGCCAGCGTGCGACGCGCGTCGCCGTTGGATTGTGCGAGCTCCGTGGCTACTAGGACCCCAACGGTGTCATCGAGTTCACTGACGCGCATCCGACTGTGCGGGATCTCGCAGGCGAGGGTCTCGAACGCTGCTGCGGAGGCTCCGGTCGGATCCTTGCTAAACAGCAAGTCGGCCGCCTCGTTCGCTGCAGTTGCGGCTGCCCCGCCATGGACGAGTGTGACCATGTCATCAGCCAACGTCTTCTGACCTAGTCTTAACTGCGGAGCCTCTGCGTGACGGGCGGCGATAGCTCGAATCTCGGCGACCGGCCGAAGCGAGAAGGTCAGGAGCTGCGCCTCAACGTCGTCGTCTGCTGTCTGCATCCAGTGCTGACGAAACTGGTATGGGCTGGTCTTGGCCGGATCCAGCCACACCCGCGCCCCCGTCGTCTTGCCGAGTTTAGTTCCGTCAGAGGATGTCAGGAGTGGCCAAGAGAAGGCATGCACGTGTGCTTGACGTTTGCGTCGAATGAGGTCGACACCAGAAATGATGTTGCCCCACTGGTCAGAACCACCGACTTGAATTGTGCAGCCGAAATTGTCGAACAGCCACAGGTAATCGTTTGCCTGGAGCAGCATGTAGCTGAACTCGGTAAACGAAATGCCATGCTCGGAGTTGATCCGAACCTTGATGCTTTCGCGAGCCAGCATTTGATTAACCGTGACGTGCTTTCCAACATCACGGAGAAAGTCAAGGACCGTGATCGGTTGCGTCCAGTCGCGGTTGTCGACCAGCATGCCGCGCCGCTCGTCGGTCAGATCAACGATGCGGCCAAGCTGCTCTTTGATCTTGGCGACGTTGTACGTCAATGTCTCTTCGTCGAGCAGATTCCGCTCTTCGGATCGCCCGCCCGGGTCACCGACCATGCCGGTGGCACCGCCGGCTAATGCAATTGCCCGATGGCCGGCGTCTTGAAACCGGCGGAGCACCACCAAGCCGATGAGGTTGCCTACGTGGAGACTGTCCGCCGTTGGGTCGCATCCGTAGTAGACACCGGTCGGACCTTCGGCGAGCTGTGTCCGCAGGTAGTCGCGTTCAGTCGAATCGTGGATGAGGTTGCGGGCTTCGAGGTCTGCGATTAGGTCGCCGTTCACGAGAGTCATAACAGGATGAAGGTTACTCTCGCCTTATGGATGACTTGAGTGACGAGTTCGAACTCAAGCGACGTTTTGCTGAGTTCTCGGTCACTTCGCTCCCGCGAGCCCCGCTCTACGCATCTCTTTCGGCCGGCATTACAGCGGACCCGAGCCTTCACCGATTACTCCTCGACGCCCCACCAAGTCAACGACTTCCGGTACTCCTGTTCGCGAGTATCCACTCACTGTTGCTTGCCGAACCGACCCACCCACTCGCCGACTGGTATCCGAACCTCCGATCTGTGCCGCGCTTGCCACAAGATGACGAGCTGATGCCAACTTTCTTGGCGTTCGTCCGCGATCACCTCAACGAGATCAAGCAGCTGGTGTCGACCCGGTCAACCCAGACGAATGAGGTCGGCCGTTCTCTCCTGTTTCTCCCACCGCTCGGCATGATTACCCAAGAGGTTGGAGCCGTGACGATGGTCGATGTCGGTACAAGTGGCGGGGTGAACCTTTTGCTTGACAAGTTCACGTATCTTTACGAGCCCGACAATGGGTCGCTGGCATCAACGGTGGGTGCAAGTTCGACCGTTTCTCTAACTACGTCCACGCGCGGTGCGGTGCCGATTCCCGCCAGACTCCCGTCGATCGCAGGACGGCTAGGTATCGACGTAAATCCAATTGATGTCACCAATGCCGAGCAGGCACGCTGGCTCGAGGCTTGTGTCTGGCCGGACCAACTCGAACGTTTTCGTCATCTCCGCTCCGCCATCGAACTGGCCAGAATTGATCCTCCTCGTATTGTGAAAGGTGATCTTGTGGCTGAAATATCGAAAGCTCTTGCGCGCGTCCGCCCGCTAGGTCATCCGGTAATCATCAACTCGTGGGTTCTCAACTATCTCCACGACAGCGATCGCGACGCATTCATGTACGAGCTCGAACACATCGGCGCTGCGAGCAACCTGTCGTGGATCGCTGCGGAGGCGCCGGCACTCACCGCTGGACTACCCTGGCCCTGCGAGATCGCTGAGAACGAGCGAACCCAACTTCTCCTCACCACATGGCGTGACGGCATCCGCACCGTCCGTCATCTCGCGGAATGTCATCCACACGGATTCTGGATGCATTGGCGTTGATCTGATAACACGCTTCGCTGTTCACTCCGGAAGGTAGCTGGAGTGCTGACGCGCCGCGTTGAGCTCGGCGAACAAGATTTCGCTCATCGAGTTGTCGTACGCAGCTTCGGGGTTTAATCGAACTGCGCTGTCGAGGGCGTAGGCATCGTCACCGACAAGAATCCGCCAGCGTTCAGCGAGGACGTCAGCGAGGATGACCGTGGCTGCCTCGACTGCGGTCATGGGGGCGTTGTCGTGGAACATCTGATCAGCGACCGCCATCAGTTCACGTTCTTCATCGTTGAGGTTCCGGGTTCCAAAGTTCATTGAATTTTGAACAATCGACGTGCCGATGTGACCAGGCATCACGACCGAGACCAGCACATGCGGCGCGTTGACTGCCATGTCGGTGATCAACGCTTCGGTAAAGCCCTTCACGGCGAACTTTGCTGCGGAGTACGCCGTGTGCGGCCGGTCAGGACCGATCGAGGCCCAGAAGCCATTCACGCTTGAAGTATTGACGATGTGCCCCTCATCAGATGCAATCAACGCGTCCAAGAACGCTAGAACACCCCAGCGCACACCGTTGAAACAAATATCGAAGCACCGGTCCCAGCTCTCTCGCGTGTCCGTGACCACGCTTCCGCCACCGCTCAGACCAGCATTGTTAAACAACAAGTTGATGTGCTCGGTATCGTGAGCCGCTAGTACAGCGTCACGGAAGAGGAGCATCGCAGCCTCGTCGCTCACGTCGCAAACATGGGTCGAGATCCGAATATCGGAAGCCGGCGCGGTAGCGCGAGCTAGCGTCGCGGTTTCCTGCATCCGCTCGTCAGAAAGATCACACATCGACACGTGGGCGCCAGCGGCAGCCAGTTGGACCACCAGTTCTCGGCCCATGCCAGTGCCGCCCCCCGTGACGACTGCAACTTTGCCTGCAAAGCTCTTCATCAGCGCGAAGTTACTGCCGACGAAGTCGCCACGAAGAGACGGCCGTGCTCCACCATGCTCGCCCTGTGCTTCGGCACACCGGCGTCAGTCACCGTGACAGTCACGGCTCCCGCTCAGGCTGAAGAGCGAAGGGTCGCAGTACTGACCTCGTCGGCCGGCCCGGCCGGAACGCGAAAACGCCAGGGGGTTTCGATGCCCTTGGTAATGCCAACGCGTGGCCCGCTGCGGGGCACGAGCGGCGGCGGTTTTCCGTCGTCGACAATGGCAACGGGCCCGTCAAGCAGGTCTGCTCCGTCGTGATGGGCCCCAATGCCCAACGCCTGACAGAGCTTGCCCGGACCATTGGCCAAGTCGGCGTCGGAGCGTCCCACACGCCGTCGACGCATCGCGCCAAAACCTTCGGTGGGCTCGACGGCACGGATCAAGACCGCTTGTCCGCTTCCGATCGGACCTGTCACGACGTTGGCGCACTGGTGGATGCCGTAGCTGAGGTAAACGTAGAGATGCCCGGCCGGGCCGAACATCACCGCGTTGCGCGACGTTTCTCCGTTGAACGTGTGACTCGCCGGATCATCAGGCATATAGGCCTCGACCTCAATGATCCGGCCGCTGCACATGATTCCGGCGACATCGACGACCAGGCATTTCCCCAGCAGGTCTGGCGCGACCTCGGGCGCGTCACGCTCGAACCACGCTCGGTCGATCTTTTGCGCCAGGCCAGGCACTCAGTCGACCGGAGCGAGGTCTCGGATTGCGGTGATCTCATCGGCGAGCATGGTGCGATACGACGCCACCTGCTCGTCCCGCGCCGCCGGCCCAGCAGCCCCACGCGAGGTCCGCATCTGGACACCCACGCCCGGACGGACCAGTGCTGCTGCGTCTGGCCCGAGTACTGGGTCAGCTGCGACGAGGTCGGCCAAGCGTCCTTTGCCGGCGAGACACGCCTGCACATGGCTACCGACGACAGCGTGCGCATCTCGGAACGGCATACCGTCACGCACGAGAAACTCAGCGAGGTCGGTCGCAGCCATGGTCTCCTCATCAGCGGATGCTGCCATTGCGTCGGTGTTGAATGTTGCCGTGGCAATCATCCCGGTCAATGCGGCGACCGCGAGCGTAACTTGGTCGACGGAGTCGAACAGCGGCTCCTTATCTTCCTGGAGGTCCCGGTTGTACGCCAACGGCAGCCCCTTGAGCGTGGCTAACAAACCAGTCAGATTGCCGATCAGACGACCGCTCTTCCCGCGAGCCAATTCCGCGATGTCGGGGTTCTTCTTCTGGGGCAACATCGACGAGCCGGTGGCATAGCCGTCGTCGAGCCGAGCAAAGCCGAACTCGCCTGAGGTCCAAAGCACCCACTCCTCTCCGATGCGGGAGAGGTGGATGCCGATCAGCGCAAGGTTGAACACGGCCTCGGCCACGAAATCCCGGTCACTCACTGCATCGAGGCTGTTGTCGAATGGCTTGGCAAAACCGAGGTCTGCGGCATTGCCGACAGGGTCGATCGGGAGCGACGAGCCGGCGAGCGCGCCGGCTCCAAGCGGTGACACGTCGAGGCGATGCAACGTGTCAACGAGTCGGCTGACATCACGGCCCAGCGCCCACCCGTGTGCCATCAAATGGTGCGAGAGCAACACTGGTTGGGCGCGTTGCAGGTGGGTGTAGCCGGGCAGGTACGCGTCGCCTGCCTCAAGCGCTTGGTCAAGCAAGGCTTCCTGCATCTCGATGAGGCGGATGGCGACATCTTTCAGTTCGCGCTTACACCAAAGCCGAAAGGCGGTGGCCACCTGGTCGTTTCGGCTGCGGGCGGTGTGGAGCTTGCCGCCTGCTGCTCCGGCAATCTCGGTGACTCGGCGTTCGATGGCGGTGTGGATGTCCTCGTCACTATCGACAAAATGGAACCCACTGCCCTCAATCTCGTCAGCGACTTGGTCGAGTGCACCGAGAATCGCGTTGCGCTCGTCCTCGGTCAGCAACCCTACGCGGGCAAGTCCTCGAACGTGGCCCTTGGAACCGGCGATGTCGTCGCGCCACATTCGCTGGTCGTACGGAAGGCTGACGGTGTAGGCCAGCAGCGACTCTGACGGGCCACCGGTGAAACGACCGTGCCATAACGTCTTGGCCTGTTCCGGCAAGTGTGCGTCGCGCGCGAATTCATTCTTGTCATCGAGATCCATGGAGGCCTTTCAGTCCGCCGTTCGCCGTCGACTCAGTCGAGTCCAGCGCAGTCTTTCAAGTCGTTGCAGAGATCTGTGCCATCGGCGTTAACCGAAATGCAAATCAGCGTGTCGTCACCAGCCACGGTGCCGAGCAGACCGTCGGGCCGGCTGCGGTCGAGCGCTGAGGCCACGACGTGAGCACACCCGGGCGGAGTGCGTAACACCACAATGTTGCCGGACACCGCCACTTCGGCAACCCACTCCCCCATCACGCGCCGCAGCTGATCAACCGGTGCAATCCGGTCAGGTGCAAATTCTGGAATGGCGTACACCGTGTTTCCCCCGGGGACCCGCACCTTGACTGCGCCGATGTCATCGAGGTCGCGCGACACCGTTGCTTGCGTGGCGTCGATGCCTTCAGCCGCCAGCAGGTCGATCAGATCGGGTTGGCTCGTCACTTCATGATCGCCAATGAGTCGCACAATGAGGGTTTGGCGCTGCACCTTGCTGGTCATGTCTCCACCCCCATCAAGAACGCAAGTGCGCCCCGTGCGGCGTGCATCCGGTTGTGCCCCTGCTGAAACACGACTGAGCGTGGGCCGTCGATGACCGATGCTGTGACTTCGAAGCCGCGGTAGGCCGGCAGGCAATGCATGAAGATTGATGCGGGACCGGCAGCGTCCATCATGGCGTCGTCCACGGTGAAGCCGTCGAACTTCTGCCGCTTGGCTTCTTTGTCCGCTTCTTCACCCATAGACACCCAAGTATCGGTGTGCACTGCGCGAGCCCCGACAACCATCTCGATTGGTCGGTTGCCCTGTTCAACTGATGCGGCGCCGAGCAGGAGAATGCGGTCAATCTCAGCGTCGTCGGCTTCGAAGCCGAGCGGGCAAGCGAGGCGGATGTGCATCCCCAGTCGGGCTGAGATTTCAGCCAGCGATCGAGCGACGTTGTTGTAATCACCGACGTACGCCACCGTTAGGCCTGCGAGGTCTCCGAGGTGCTGACGCATCGTCAGCGCATCAGCGAAGGCCTGCAACGGATGGGAATGATCGCTGAGCATGTTGACAACGGGCACGTTCGCAACATCGGCGAGCCGGATGATGGTCGAGTGGTCGTACACGCGGGCGGCGATCAACGCGTGGAATCCTTCCATGATCCGCGCCACGTCTTCGACCGGCTCGCGTATGTCGAATCCAACTTCTTCGCCGCGTGTGAACACCGGGTGGCCACCGAGCTGGACGACCGCCATTTCCATCGAATGCCGAGTCCTAGCCGACGGCTTTTCAAAGATCAGCGCCGCACCTTGGCCCGTGAGCGGCCGAGGCAAGTCGGCCAGCGGGACCTCGGCGAGGTCAAGCATCGCCGAGACCTCAGCGGCGCTGAAGTCCGCAATGTCGATGAGGTGGCGGGTCATGAGCCTGCTGCGATCTGTTCGTCAAGCGCGGATCCGATCATCGCCACGGCCTCAGCCACCTCCGCATCGCTGATGTTCAGTGGCGGGATGAGACGAATCGTGGTGGGATTGACAGCGTTCACAATGAGTCCAGCTTCGAGAAGATCTGCGTAGGCGACTCGCGCATCGATTCCATCAGCAAGTTCGACTCCGAGCATCAGCCCATGCCCACGGACGCCGTCTACGCCGTCAAGTTTAAGGAGCGCAGTCACTAGCTTCGCCCCGGTGGCAACGGCGAGCGCCGGCGCATCGATGCGGAGCATCTCGTCGATCGTGGCGTTGACCGCTGCCGTAGCAATGGCAGTCCCAGAGTACGTGCTGCCATGATCACCGGGCTCGAAGACAGCAGCGACATCGGCACGCGCCCAGCAAGCACCGACGGGCATCCCATTGCCCATTGCCTTGGCCAAGGTGACCACATCCGGGCTAACCCCTGCATGCTCGAACCCAAACCATCTACCGGTGCGGGCAAATCCGGTCTGAATTTCATCGACCATCATCAACGCACCGGTCTCGTCGCAGAGTTCGCGGATACCTCGCAGGTACTCGGTCGTAGCCGGATTGACCCCACCCTCGCCTTGCACCGACTCGATCAGCACGGCAGCAACCGAACCATCGACCGCTGCGCGCATCGCGTCGAGGTCTCCCCACGCGACGTGCTTAAACCCGTCAGGCATCGGGAAGAACGGCTCGTGTTTCGTTGGCTGCCCCGTAGCTGCCAGCGACGCCAAGGTACGCCCATGAAAGCTGCCGAGCGCGCTCACGACGGTGTGCCGCCCTCGGCCGCCCTGCTTGCGCGCGAGCTTCAACGCACACTCGTTGGACTCGGCGCCCGAGTTAGTGAAGAAAATCTGCCCGTGTTGGTCCGTCGCGTCAAGCAGCAAGCGGTTGATCTTGATCGCGGCCTCTGTTGCCATCGGGTTGGCAAAGAAGTTCGACACATGCAGCAATCGTGTTGCCTGGTCACTGATTGCCTGTGCGATTGCTGGGTGGCTGTGACCGAGCGATGTCACAGCGATACCAGCCAGAAAGTCGAGGTAGCGCTTGCCGTTCGAGTCCCACAGCTCGGTGCCACTTCCCCGCTCGAACATGATCGAAGGTGGACCGAACACCGGCATGAACGGGCAACTCTGCGCTCCAGGGGTGTCGAAATCGTGGCTCATGGCCTTGTTCCTGTCTGCTCGGTCCCAGTGTTTTCAATCATCGTGCCAATGCCGTCGTCGGTGAACAGCTCGAGCAGCAGCACATGCGCAACTCGACCGTCGAGAATGTGACCCCCCTTGACGCCATTGCGCACAGCATGCGTGCAACTATCGATTTTTGGGATCATCCCGCCTGCGATGACGCCGTCGGCAACCAACGCGTCAAGCTGGTCCGCAGTCGTGCGCCGAATTAACGTTGCCGCGTCAGCCACGTTGCGGCGCAGTCCCTCGATATCGGTCAAATAGATCAGCTTTTCGGCACCAAGCGCCTCGGCGATTGCTCCGGCAGCGGTGTCTGCATTGATGTTGTACGCCTGACCGGTCTCGTCGCTACCAATCGTGGCGATGACCGGAATGAACTCGTCATCCAATAGCCCATTAATGACCTCGGGGTTGATTTCCGTGACATCGCCGACAAAACCCAGCTCGGGGTTGCGTGCTTCGGCCCGAATGAGGCCGCCATCGACGCCACTGACACCGACTGCGTAGTTGCCATGCACGTTGATGGCGGCTACGACCTGCGGGTTGACCTCGCCTTTGAGCACCATACGGGCAATTTCGACGGTCTCGGCATCCGTGACCCGGAGCCCATTAACAAACTCGGACTTCTTTCCCAGCCGTTCCATTAAGGCGGTGATCTGCGGGCCACCGCCATGCACCACGACGGGACGCATCCCGACCAGCCGCATTAGCACGATGTCCTCTGCAAACAATGTCAGCGGATCGTGGCCCTCAGTGCCCGACAACGCATTTCCGCCGTACTTCACGACAATCGTTTTGCCTGCGAAGCGCCGGATGTAAGGCAGAGCCTCGACCAATGTGGAGGCGCGTAGTCCGGCCTCGTCGATGATCGGGCTCACGGTGCAACTCCGACCATGCTCAAGCCAGCGCGCTCGTCGAGCCCCAACGCCACGTTGGCCGCTTGAACTGCGCCGCCGGATGCACCCTTCGTGAGGTTGTCGATGGCACACATCGCAAGGACTGTGCCGGTCCGCTCGTCGTACCGCGCCGAGACGTGTGCGGCATTCGACCCAATCACCGACTTGGTCTGCGGCGGGCCATTCATCACTGCAACAAACGGTTCATCAGCGTAGAACTCGCGCATCACGTCCATCACCGTGTCCCCCGACACTGCGGCGGTGGCCGGCGCAGTGCACGTGGCCAGGATGCCCCGGCTCATGGGGACGTGGTGTGGCGTGAACAACACCTGCGCTCCGATCTCCTGCTCGATCTCGGGGGTGTGGCGATGAGTGAGCAGGCCGTACGCCCGCGTGTTTGAATCAATGCTGGTAAACATGTTCACCTCACTCGCTGAGCGGCCCGCACCAGTGATCCCGGTGAGCGAGTTCACAGCGATTCCGGCCGTGGCGATTAGTCCATTATCAACCAGCGGCTTCAACGCTAGCGCTGCTGCCGTAACGTGGCAGCCAGGTGTGGCAATGAGCTGTGCGCCTTGCAAGGCAATTCGGTGGAACTCGGGGAGACCGTACACCGCGTCACCAAGTATCTCGGGTTGGGTGTGCTCGAATCCGTAGAACTCGGGGTACTGCGTGGTGTCCTGGAGCCGGAATGCCGCCGAGAGGTCAACTATACATCCGACCTTGCCCACGATCTGCGGAACAAGGTCCATCGATGCTGCATGAGGCAGGCCCAAAATCACGAGGTCGAGACCATCAAGCGACGCCGGATCAAACTGTTCAAAAACCAAGTTCGGGTAACCCAGTTCGAGCGAGGGGTACAGATCAGCAGCTCGGCGGCCTGCCATCGAGTCACCTGTGGCGAGGCGCACGTCGAAGTGGGGATGCTGTGCCGCGATGCGGAGCAGTTCAGCGCCGGTGAACCCGGACGCTCCAATGATACCGACGTTGATCTTCGTCACCGTATGATCATACAACCAACTGCATGATCATACAACGAACACGAGTCAGCGCTGCTGAGCTGCCATGGCGAGTTTCGAGTCATCAGACCCGGCAGACTGATCCCGTGTTTCCGAGCGCGCCCGTCATCAAGGGACGACTTCTCCTCGCTGCCCCGCCACTGGAGGACCCAAACTTCGACCGCACGGTCATCTATATGCTCGAGCACCATGACGAAGGCGCCGTCGGCGTTGTCATCAATCGTTCCAGCGGCGAGGCTCTCGACGAACCGCTCGACCGGTGGATCGACCTCCAGACGGCTCCAAGCTCAGTGTTCGAAGGTGGTCCTGTTGAATCGACGGCGCTAATCGCGCTCGCTGCGGCCAAAGATCCCGATGTCGACGACGAAGCGCTCACACCAATCGTGGGGGTCATCGCCTCCGCCGACCTCACCGCTGATCCAGCGATCGTGGCCGCCTCGGTCAACGAAGTCCGAGTCTTCCGCGGCTATGCGGGGTGGGGCCCCGGTCAACTCGAAGGCGAAATCGATGCTGGCGCCTGGCTCGTGCTCGATGCACAAACCAGCGACGTGTTCACAAAAGCTCCTGACGAGCTCTGGCGCGAAGTTCTGAGGCGACAGCCCGGTCGCCTGGCATGGCTGGCAAATGCCCCCGATGATCTCAGCATGAACTGAGCTCAGCGGACCGTCAGCACGTCGATGGCCTGCTGCGCTCGATCAACCGGCACGAGAATGTGATCGTGATGGAAGCCAGCCAGCACGTTGCAAGAAATGCCAGCCTTGCCGAGCGTGGCGGAGAACGCCGCAGTCAGCCCCACCGCTTCGAGACTTGACTGAACCGTGAGCGAGAGCCACGCCATCTCCAGCTCAACCGGCAGGCCCGCTCGTTCGGCGGCCACGACGGGCAGGACCAGAGTGGTGAGGTCGCCCTCGGTGACCACCCCATGGGCTGCAGCAAGCAATTCCGATCCCGGCGCACGCACAGCGGCATAGGTGAAGACACCCGGACGCCGCTCGACATGCAACGTCGCCAGCATCTTGTCAAGATCAGTTTCTCCCGGAGATGCCATACCGTCAGCTTCGCAGTTCGGCACCGAGCTTGATTGTCGCTGTCTCAACCCCTCGTCGCACGTCGGCGATGTCAGCATCAGTCAGACTGCGATCAATCGCTTGGAGACGAAGGCGGTACGCAAGCGAACGGCTACCGTCCGCAACGCCGGCCCCCCGATACACATCGAACAATGACATGTCGACGAGGAGCTTTCCTGCAGCCTGCCGGATCGCCTTGTCGAGCTTTTCTGCGGGCGTGTCGTTCGGCAGCACAAATGCAAGATCGAGGTCGCTCGATGGCTGGCGGCTCGTCGCCTTCCACTGCGTCGGCTTTGGCGCACGACCCAGCAACTGGTCGAGATCCAGCTCGAGAATTGCCACTCGCTCGTGGACATCAAACGCTGCAAGCACATCGGGCGCAACTTCGCCGACCGCACCAAGCGGATCCTTGCCTGCCTGCAGTGTGGCAGTACGAGTGGGATGTAGCCCTGCGGGCGCTCGGCTCTGATCAACCCGAGCTCCAGCACCGAGTGTGTTGACGAGCTCGCGCCACACTGCGACAGCGGCGGGCGCTTCCTCGCCGGCGAGCACCACCGTCAGCGCTTCGTATTCAGCAGGCAGTTCCCCATCACTGGGCGGATACACATGGCCGATCTCGTACAACCGCACACCAGTGCGACGATGAGACTCGTTGAATGCGAGCGCCTCCAGCAGCCCGGGACGCAGCGACGTGCGCAGCACGCTCTCTTCCATCACCAGCGGGTTGGTGATGGAGATCGCCTCGGGAGACAACTTCGCTTTGGCAAGCGTGCCGGGAGCCAGAAAGGGGTTCGGCATGGCTTCGGAAATGCCGAGACCAAGCAGTACTTCGCGCACCAGCCGCCGGCGCTGCTGGTGCGGCGTCAGGCCGCCGTGAACGGTGGACTTTGGCACAGACTTGCCGAGCTTTTCATAGCCATGGTGGCGTGCAACTTCTTCGATTACGTCGACTTCATCGGTGGAGTCGAGCCGCCAGGTGGGCAGCACAACACTGCGAGTGTCCCCCACACCCGACACCGTGTAGCCGATTGGGTCGAGTAACGCAGGAAGATCATCAGCGATGAAATCGGTGCCAAGGAGACGGTTCACGGCGCCGACTCGCACGTCGACCGACCGTTCTGCGGCGGGCAGGAAGTCGCTTTGAGCATCTGCTCCCCCGGCGTGCACGACAAGGTCCGGGCATGTCTCAGACAGGAGTTCAGCGAAACGGAGCACGGCGTTTGGCATGCCGTACGGATCAACGCCGCGTTCGAAACGAGACGACGCTTCGGAACGTAAACTCGTGCGGGTCACGGTCTGGCCAATACCAACGAGGCTAAACCAGGCTATCTCGAGGGCGACCGTCGTGGTTGCATCGCTGATTTCAGAATCGAGGCCACCCATGATTCCGCCAACGCCGATCGGCGTGTCGTTGGCATCACAGATGAAAAGGTCCTCCCCAGTGAACGTACGAGCATCCCCGTCAAGCGTCGTCAGTAACTCGCCGTCGTTGGCGAGCCGAATGCGAAACCCGCCACCACCGAGGGTGTCAAGGTCATAGGCATGGTTCGGCTGGTTCAGTTCGAGCATCACATAGTTGCTCACATCCACGACGTTGCTGATCGGGCGCATGCCGGCTGCGGTGAGACGATTGGCCATCCAGTCTGGTGACGGCTTTACTTCGACGCCTGAGATCACCGTAGAGGTGAAACGGGCACAGCGATCGCCATCGACGATCTCGACCGGGGTGGTATGCGGTTCGCCGGCGACTTCGAAGGTAGGTACCGGCGGGCGAAACTCGATGCCCATCTTGGCAGCGAGGTCGCGGGCGATCCCGACGTAGCCCCAGCAGTCCGGACGGTTGCGGGTTACGTCAGCATCGATCAGCACATCAAGGCTGAGCCCAAGTGCCTCGCCGTATGGCAGACCGAGCGGCGTGTCGGGATCGAGCAAGCGGATGCCCGAGTGGTCGTCGCCGAGGCCAAGTTCGTTGGCGCTGCAGAGCATTCCTTCCGAGTCGATGCCAAGGATGCCGCGTCGCTCAATAGTCATCCCGTTCGGCATGGTCGTGCCGAGTGTGGCGAGCGGAACGATGTCGCCTTCGGAGATGTTGTCAGCCCCGCACCAGACGTGCAGCTCGTCGCCGGCACCAGTAGTGACGTGGACGCGTTGCACCTTGTCCGCATCGGGATGCGACTCGAGACGATTGATCTTGGCCGTCACGACGCCCTCGACCGTCTCGCCGATCACCTCAACCGACTCCACTTCGAGTCCGAGCGCGGTGATTGCGTCAGCGACACGCTCGACCGCTGCGCTGTCGGTCGGATCGGCGAAGTCGCCGTATTCGTTGAGCCATGAAAGAAGGATCTTCATCTGAACTGCGCTCCCTTAGAACTGCTCGAGGAATCGAATGTCATCGGCGAACATCTCGCGGATGTCCGCCACCCCATGGCGCATGATCGCCATGCGGTCGATACCGAATCCAAAGGCAAATCCACTCCACTCTTCAGGATCGAGGCCACCAGCGCGTAGGACGTTCGGGTGCACCATGCCCGAACCACCCAACTCGATCCAGCTGCCATCTGGCCGTTGGATGTCGAACTCGGCCGATGGTTCAGTGAACGGGAAGTAGCTCGGCCGCAGGCGAGAGTTGAACCCTGGCCCGAAGTAGGCCTTCGTGAAGGCGTCAATCGTGCCGGCAAGGTCCGCCATCGTGATGTTGCGATCAATGACCAGACCCTCGATCTGATGGAACACCGGCATGTGTGTGGCGTCCGGCGTATCACGACGAAACACCCGCCCCGGCGCCACGACGTAGATTGGCGGTTCTTCAGCCAACATCGTGCGAATCTGCACCGGCGACGTGTGCGTACGCAAGACCGTGGAACCTGGTTTGCCCCCTGGCGGCACGTGGTCGACAAACAACGTGTCCCACTCTCCGCGCGCCGGGTGGCCAACCGGCATGTTGAGCGCTTCGAAATTGTGCCAGTCAGTCTCGACTTCGGGGCCTTCCGCCACACGGAACCCCAAGCCGACGAAGACGTCTTCCAACCGCTCCCACGCCTGGGTAGCGAGGTGAGCGTGGCCGCGAGTCGGTGCTCCCATGAATTCAGTGAGATCGAGTCGCTCGTTTTCGACCTGCTCTGCCAAGGCGGTAGCAGAGAGAACGGCGCGCCGGGCGTCGATGGCCACATCGACCGCCATCATCGCGTCATTGACGGCAGCACCTGCCGCTTTCTTCTGCTCGATTGAATCGAGACTGCCTAACTGCTTCTTCAGCGCAGCGAGTTCGCCCTTCTTGCCGGCGTACCTGGTCGTCAGGGCAACAATGTCTTCCAGGGAGGCGGCTGCCTTAATGTCGGCAAGTGCTGCGTCTTTCGCAGCGATGATGTCAGTGATCACGAGAGTCCTTTCAGGCCATCCAGATGAGCCGCGTTATTCACCGGACGAATGGCAAAACGTGGGCAGGAGCAATTGAGCGCTGGGCATGTTCCCCGGTCACCCGGGGAACAGAAATCGCTGCGACTGCAGATTCACGAACGTTAGGATAGCCCGTCAGACTGCTTGATCAGTCGATCTGGTGGGGCCGGTCAACTGCAGACCGTCGAATCATCCAGCGGTGGGCTCAGCGAACCGCAATCGGTTTCCGTCGGGATCAGCAATCTCGAAGTCCTCTGCCCACGACATCTCGTCGGTGGTTGCGCCCGACAGCGCGGCAAGCGGCTCGGCGGCATCGACCCAAATGCAGAGCAGCCCGGGTGGAGCGATGTCGCCGGTGTGCTCCGATAGGTGGATCTCGGCGTCGCTACGCTTGACTCCGACATAGGCAGACAGAAGCGACTTGAATCGATGTTCGAAAGCCGCCTCGAACCCGTAGTGCCGGTACCGCTGGACTTCAGCAGCATTCTGGGTCTGGGGAATCGGAAGCACCCGTGTCGCCAGCTAGACCACGTTACGAGAGTAAGGAACGTTGGCGGGCAGCCTCGAACGCCAAGACCGTGGTGGCCATGGCGACGTTGAGTGACTCCGTACGGCCGTGATGCGGAATGGTGACCCACTCGCGGATCGGCCCGGCGGCGTCGTCCCATTCGTCGGGAAGGCCCGCCGCTTCGTTCCCCATCACGATGGCGACGCGTCCGGTGAGGTCGATATCGGTATGCGGGTGCACGGTTCGACCATCAGTGTCGTGGCTGCTTGAGCCGATCAGCCGGAGGCCTGCAGTTCGCAATTCGTCAAGCTCGGCAACGACCACCGGCACGTTGAACAAGGCCCCGGCCGACGAGCGGACGACTTTCGAATTGTAGGGATCAACGCCGCCAGGCGTTAGCACAACCAGGTCAGCACCAGCAGCTTCAGCTGACCGCAGAATCGTGCCGAGGTTGCCCGGGTCGCTTACTCGGTCAAGCGCGACGACCATGGACGCCGCAAGCATCCGTTCGTGCACGTCGCCAACCTCGGGCATTCCCACGATGGCAATTGGCGGCTGTGGAGCGGCGGTGGAGGCAACTCGCTCCAGCACGCCGGATCGAAGCTCGTACACTGAACCAGCGCCGTCGATTGCTGCATCGCTCCCCTCAGGCACGAACTGAGCATCGACATGCCAACCAGCGCGAACTGCTTCAGCGACGAGAACAGGGCCCTCGACGATGAACATACCTTCGTCGTAACGCGAACTGCGACGCCCCAGAAGGCGTCGCAGATCTTGAACTCGTGAGTTTTTGTAATCCAGGGCGCTCATCTGCTCTGGAAACTACTTGTCAGAGAGCTGCCTTCGCGCTTTCGACCAGTTTGGCGAACGCTGCGGGTTCGTTGACGGCGAGATCTGCGAGGATCTTGCGGTCGACTTCGATACCTGCGGCGTTCATACCTGCGATAAAGCGGCTGTAGCTCATGCCATGCTGCCGTGTTCCTGCGTTGATCCGCTGGATCCACAGGCGACGCATTTCGCCCTTACGGGCGCGTCGGTCACGAAAGGCGTAGTTGCCCGATCGCATGACCTGCTCATTTGCGGCCCGGAACGAACGGCTCTTGTTGCCGTAGTAGCCCTTGGCCTGCTTCAGTACCTTCTTGTGCCGCTTTTTAGACGCGACGCCACGTTTCACTCGTGCCATTGTCTTCTCCTCCTACTCAGCGCTCAGCCAGGAGGCGCTTAATTTTGCGGGCGTCGCCCTTGTGAACGTCGGCATCGCGATCGAGACGATGCTTGCGCGAGGACGACTTGCCCTCGAACTTGTGCTGGTTGTTTTGCTGCTCATGGCGCAGCTTCCCGGTGCCGGTCTTCTTGAACCGCTTAGCGGCGGTCTTCGATGTCTTCATCTTGGGCATCGAACGCTCCTTATTCAGTTGTTTCCGACTCGGCGGTGGCCGTATCGGCTGCTTCGGCCACTTCAGCTGCTTTGGCCTCGGCAACTTCCGGAACCTCGGCGGCATCTTTCACCGAGGCAGTTGCCGTTGGCTCGGTTGACGCTTCGGTTTCGGTTGGTACGTCAGTCTCAGCGGCAGCGGTTGCGGCCTCTGCTTCTTTGGCAGCTTCGACGGCTGCCTTCTTCATTGCTTCTTGGGCTTGTTTGTCAGGGGACAACACCATGGTCATGCTTCGTCCCTCAAATCGAGCTTGAGTGTCGACTTTGGCAGCAGGCCCCACTGACTCGAGTACCTCATCGAGAATTTTCGAGCCGAGTTCAGGGTGGGCCATCTCGCGGCCACGGAATTGCAGCGTAATTTTAACTTTGTGGCCTTCGTCGATGAATCTGATGACGTTTCGCGTCTTAGTGTCGAAGTCACCCTTGCCGATTTTCGGCCGGTACTTGACTTCTTTCACTGTGACGTTGGTTGATTTCTTACGAGCCTCTTTGGCCTTTTGGCCCTCCTCGTATTTGAACTTTCCGTAGTCCATGATCCGGCAAACCGGTGGATTCGCACCAGGTGCGACTTCCACGAGATCAAGATCAAAGCCACGGGCCATTCGCAGCGCTTCAGGAACCGCTTTAATTCCGAGTTGGTCACCTGTGGGCCCGATAAGTCGGACCTCGCGTGATCGGATGCGGTCGTTGATGCGATGCTGGTCGCCGCGTTGTTCGTTTCGAGGTGCTATGAGACTGCTCTCCTGTGCAAATGGGCCTCCCCATGTTTGGAATGTGATGGCGCTCAACGCGAAATGTCACGGAGCGGCCAACACAAACATGCCACGACATCCTTTGATGTCGAACCATGCTCGCAGCTGGTCTCAGCCGGGACCTGGACGCACGTTTGCAAACCCCATTAATTTCGGGATGAGCGGCCGTGGCCAGGTGGGAGTTTCCCCCACTTCGCCTCAATTGTTGTTCGGTAGACTACAGCGTGTGACAGACGAAAGTGCTCCAACGCCAGATTCCGACTCCGACCACACTACGAATTTCGCAGATATCAATGAAGGTCTCGCTGATTTTGGCGCGGAGCCAGAGCTCGACCAAGAGTCCATCGATGCTATGCAAGAAGCACAGCAAGCGATGGAGGACGCTCGATCCCGTCTTGCAGACGTTCCTGCCGAAGTCGTGGTGACCAACCACGTTATGGGCTTGTACGAATTGGCAGCAATTCACCTGTCCGCCACTCCCCCTGATCTCGAACAGTCCGTACTGGCCATAGATGCCGTCGCCTGCCTCGTCGACGGTCTCGGCGATCGCCTGGGCGAGGAAGCGCCGACCATGCGCGACGCACTCAACAACATTCGCCTCGCCTTCGTGCAGATCAAGGGGGCTGACCAAGCCTCCGAGAGCTCAACCTGAACGAAAACGACCGAGGTTTTGATCAGGGTCGTCGGCAACGGGCGAAGCGGCCGAGAGGGGCTTCGACCACACGTGAATTGCGAACAATCACGTCCTCCTCGGCAAGAATTTCTGCCTGAAGTTGGGGGTTGCTTGACCTCAGGTGACCCGAGGCGTTGACAACACGCCACCAAGGAATCGCGACTTCGGTGTCGCCGATGATGCGACCGACAAGTCGAGACAATTTCGGATACCCGGCGACATCGGCAACATCGCCGTAGGTGGTCACTTCACCTTCGGCTAGGGACAGCAACACCTCGACAATTCGACGCTCCCGCTCTGAGCGGAGCGTTGCGTCGTTGACCATCTGATCCTCAGGCAACCGGGTTCAGGACCGGATGTGTGCTGCTTCGTACCGGCCGAATTTGGCGAGAGGTGCGAATGAGACGTCCGTGCCAACGGCGATCGACCGGCTTCCGTCTGCGATCTCGATGCAGTGGAATGCGTGTTCAGAGCCAGACTCAGAAGTAATTATCCCGAGGCCGACCGATTCGTCGTACGCCGTGACCGTTCCCATCAACGTGATGGTCACGGCACGATCTTGGAAATCGACATCTCGAGCAAGTCGGTGGCTCCCGCCTCACGCAACGCCGGGATCATCAAGTTGACGGTGCGCTTTTCGATAACCGATTCGACTGCGTAACCTCCGCCTGACAGTGGCGATACCGTCGGTGACTTCATTGACGGCAGGACGGCAAGTACCGCATCACGATGATCCTCATCGACGTTCAGCTTCAAGAGCACCTTGCCCCTCGCATCAAGAACGCCGTTGAGCAGCGTCATCACCTGCTCCATGGCCTTGCGCTTCTGCGGATCGGCGAACGCAACCGGATTGGCTACGACTTCGGTGTAGCTCGTGAGAATCGTGTCGATGACCTTAAGACCGGCAGCACGAAGGGCTCGGCCGGTTTCGGTGATCTCAACCACACAGTCGGCAATGTCAGGAATCTTGGCCTCGGTTGCTCCATACGAAAGTCGAATGTTCGCCTCGACTCCATGCTGCTCGAAGAACTTCTTCGTGATGCCGAGGTATTCCGTCTGAACACGCACGCCGTTCGGAAGGTCATTAACCGACTCCGCCGCCGAATCGCCAGCGACTGCGACAACCATCCGAATCGGCTTCGAGGTGTTCTTGGAATACTTCAGTTCACCGAGGCTTTCGACAACGCTGCCCGTTTCCTCAACCCAGTCACGACCGGTGATACCGATATCAAAGAGCCCTTCGGCGATGTACGTCGGAATCTCCTGAGGACGAAGGATCCTGACCGAAGAGATTCGAGGATCGTCAATCGTCGCCTGATAGTCCACCGATGAGGAACGATTCACAGGCAGGTCTGCGGCATCGAACAATTCGAGCGTTGCCTTTTCGAGTGAACCTTTGGGGAGAACGACATTGAGCACGTTGTGAGGGTATCGAAACTCCGACGCAGACAACCTGCGAATTTCAGTTGAGTCCGCTTTAGACGCCGATTCAACTCACGACGTGGCTGGCTTTGCGGTCAGTGGGAGCTGTCCGTGTCGTGCAACAACCTCAGCGCATGTGGCAGCACGTCAAGGACCGCGTCGAGTTGCTCTACACAGCCCTTGGTGCTGCCTGGGGTGTTCACGATGATCGCGTTGCCCCGGATGCCGGCAACCCCACGCGAAAGCCGACCGAGCGGGTTACACATGCGCATGGCTTCGGAGAGCCCAGGGGCTTCGCGTTCAATGACCGCACGTGTGCCCTCTGGGGTTTGGTCCCGCGGAGCGAAGCCTGTCCCTCCTGTTGAGACCACAAGTCCGGCAAAACCGTCGGTCAGTTCCTTCAGCGCCGCAGCGACGTTGTCCGTGCCATCAGCTGTGACCCGCTGCTCGACCACGTTGAATCCAGCTAACGCGAGATGAGCGGCTAGAGCTACACCACTTTCGTCGTTGCGCGTGCCATGGATGACTCCGTCGCTGCATGTCAGCACCTTCGCCTGTTGCCGGTCCGCTCCCATCGATGCGCTCATGTGATCCGACGGTAGCGAATCAGCACCATTCCGTCGGTATCTGCATCGTGCGGCAGCACCCGCCACCCATGCCCGAAACCCCGCCACGTGCCGACTGCAGGTTTACTGGAGTCAACCTCGAATCCTGTAGGGGTTGGATGATCGATCGACTCCGCAGCCGTGACCGTGCACACGCTATAGATGAGTCGCCCACCTGGCTTGACCAACGTTGCTGCCGCAGCCAGCAGCCGGCGCTGAAGCTCAGGTAATTTGGTGATGTCACTAGCCTGAATACGCCAGCGAGCATCTGGACGACGACGCAGCGAACCGAGTCCCGAGCACGGGGCATCGAGAAGCACTGCGTCGAAGGAAGCCGTACGGAACGGCGGTGCAGTCCCGTCGGCAGTAACGACCGGGAGTCCGAGGTCAAGATTGGCGGCGTTTTCACAGATCAGCTGCGCACGGCGATGACGCATATCTGCTGCGATTACAAGCGCACCGCCGCCGGCAATCGCAGTCGACTTTCCACCCGGGGCTGCACATACGTCGAGAACCCGCTCGTCGGGACCAGCGTCGACCGACGCCGAGACCCACTGCGACGATCGGTCCTGCACATAGCCATCGGCACGCGTTGTCACCGGGGGTGGGTCGTTCATCCGCTCCATCGCCGGAATTGCTTCGTCACCAAGTTCGGTCACCAGCCGGTTGGCTAGCCAGTCGGGGTAGCTCAGTCGCGACGCGTCAGAGGACCACGTCATGGACTCAATCGGCGAGTCAGCAACACGCCGCAGGACGGCGTTGACGAAACCACGAGTCTTGCCCGGCGCAAGTTCTACGGTCTCGCTGACTGCGGCGTGTGCCGGCACGCCCGCATACGCGAGCTGATACGTACCGAGCCGAAGCAGCGAGCGTGTTGCATCGTCCGGAGGCTGACTGACAAATCGGTCGATTATCGCATCGCAGGCACGACGCATCCGGGTCGATCCGTAGACGAGCTCGGTGGCGAAGCGCCGATCTTGATCAGATAGATCAGATGCTGTCAGCGTCGGACCGAGCACGAGGTTGGCGTAAGCCCCGTCACTCTCGATGCGCTGCAGAACATCGAGAGCCAGTTGGCGTGCTGTCTCGCGCCTTACAGTGCGAGCGCGGGGATCGGTTCGGCCTTTATCGTTCCAGTCCGAGTTCTGGAGTGCAGCGCGACGCTGCTTTCGATTCAACGGTTTCCTGTCATCGATAGGAGGCCCCGACGGTGGGGTCCAATCGCTCATAACGTTCCGAACAATTCGTTGACAGTTGGTTGCGCGCCGTTACGCCAAGCCGTGAAGTCCATCGGGCTCTTGCCCTCCGGTTGCACGGATGTCGGAACAAGTACACCGCCGAAGAGGTCAGCGGCGAGGATCTTTAGGCGCTTGTTGCGAAACGTGGTCCATGCTCCCCCGACTCGAATCAGCCGGTGAACGTGCTCAACAGGCTGCGCCCAGTCAATTTCAAAGTCTGACTTCGTGAATTTCGCGGCGTACAGCGTCTCGCCGTGCTGTGGCTCGGCCGTATCAATCCATTCGGCAAGCGGTGAGTGCAGCGTCTGCACGAGCAAATCCGCCGCGACGTCAACTAGCCGTCCACGCAACTCCTCAGCAGTTATCTCGTCGGTGATCGGCGTCGTAACGCTGCCATACACGCCGCCGGTGTCAAGGCCTTCTTCGAGGGCCATGATGCACACGCCGGTCTCTCTGTCGCCTGCAAGGAGCGCTCGCTCGACAGGTGCCGCTCCGCGCCATCGCGGTAGCAGCGAAAAGTGCGCGTTGACCATCGGGATGACCTCGAGGATAGGTGGCCTGATCATCCGGCCGTAGGCAACCACTACTCCAAGTTCTGCACCGCCTTGATCCGCGGCCACCAGGATGTCTTCCGGATCATGAGAGACAGGGAGGCCTAGTTCAGTTGCTGCGGCCTTCACCGGGCTTGGTGAAAGCGCTCCACCTCTTCCCCGTTTTTTATCGATGCGTGTGACGACGAGCATGATCTCGTGACCAGCTGCGTGCAGGGCTTGAAGCGGCGGAACTGCTATCTCAGGTGTGCCGAGATAAACGATCTTCATCGAAGGAGCCTGATCAGGAGAGACCGAGACGCTTACGAAGCGGTTGGCGCTCGATTGCGCCCTCAGCGGCCTGTTCTTCGATTAATCGGTACTCACGCATCGCTTCTTTGCGCTGATCGCCCTCGAGGCGGTCGAACATCAACACGCCTTGGAGGTGGTCGATCTCGTGCTGAAACATGCGCGCTTCCAACTCGTCGGCTTCGATTTCGATGATTTCACCGTCGAGACTGACGCCGCGGACCAGCACCTGCTTTGGCCGAAGCATTTCAACGTACAGCCCAGGAATCGACAGGCAGCCTTCGTCGAAGACCCATTCACCGTCGGACTCAACGACTTCAGGGTTGACAATCGCCAAAGGATCATCGCCCAGATCCCAGACCACGACCTGCTTTTGCACTCCAATCTGCGGTGCTGCAAGCGCTAAGCCGTTGCCAGAGTCGACGAGCGTATTGAACATTTCGTCGACAAGGCGGATGACCTTGCCATCGATATTGTCCACCGCTGCCGCCTTGGTTTTCAATACGGGATCGCCGTATGTCCTGATCTTGTACGACATTCCTGCCAGGCTACGACGCGTGGACCCAGTTGACGACGCGCACTACTTCGATGACGACCCCACCGTGGCATCAGCTCCGGTGGTGATCGACGTTGTACTCCCCGACACTACGTTCGCGATGGAGACTGATCGCGGAGTCTTCAGCCGAGGCCACGTCGACTCCGGAACCAATCTGCTCCTCCGCGCCAACTTGCCGCTCGCCACAACGGGTCATCTGCTCGACCTCGGCGCCGGCTTTGGACCCATCGCCCTGGCTATGGCGCGACGGTCACCGGAGACCACGGTCTGGGCCGTTGATGTCAATTCCCGTGCCCGCGAGCTGTGTGTGCGCAATGCACGACGCAACGGCATCAACAACATGCAAGTGGCCGCCCCTGGTGACGTTCCATCGGACATTCGGTTCACCACGATCTGGTCAAATCCGCCAGTTCGTATCGGCAAACCCGCGATGCGCGCGCTTCTCCTCGAGTGGCTGCTACGCCTCCACGAGGATGGGACTGCGTTTCTGGTTGTCCACAAACACCTCGGTGCTGACTCGCTGCACCGTTGGCTACAGCTCGAAGGCTTCCCGACTCAGCGGACCGCCTCAAAGACTGGCTTTCGGATACTCGCTGTTGCCCCGCGCTCCTTGTGACGCCAGCGCAGGACTTTCGGCCCTGCCTGTTTTCTCAATTTCAACGTCAGATGGGAGGGACCGACAACTGAGAGAAGCGATTACATGTCCCAGCACATAACCAGCACGCAACGTCCTCCAGTGGGGCGGCGTCGGTTCCTCGCTGCGCTCGGAGGTGGTGCCGCTGTGGCTGGGCTTACCGCTTGCGATGCCGACGGACCCGACGGCCCAGGCACCGCATTTTTTAACGAAGATCGCCCTACTGGCGCGCCTACCGAGCCCAGTAAAACAGTCCAAGTCAACCAAACAGTGGTTCCCACCTTTGATGAACGTTCTGATTCGATTACCCCCGCCCTAACACGACTTGCCGACCTCTCAGCGGCGGACAAGTCCGAGAAACGGATGGCCTATGCGCCGCTAGTCCCTGAGCGCGCACGACGTAGCGATCAGCGGATCGTGGAATTCAACATTGACGTTATTGAGGGCAAGTGTGTGGTCGATCCCGCCAACAACGTGTCCACCTTGATGTGGGGCTTTCGCATCGGCGGCGACAATGACACAGCATGTGGGAGTCCCGGCCCGACACTTCGCGCTCGAGTTGGCGACCTCGCCCGGATCACAGTGAACAACCTGGCGAACAACGTCCATCCTCACAACATCGACTTTCACGCAGTGAGCGGCCAAGGCGGCGGAGCTGCAGGTACGACTGTGGCTCCCGGCGAGTCTGCAACGATCAACGCCCGTCTGCTGTACCCCGGAGCGTTCATGTACCACTGCGCATTTGGTGACGTCCCCGAACACATCACGCACGGGATGTACGGCATGTTCATCGTCGACCCTGAGACGCCGCTTCCTGACGTTGATCATGAGTGGGCGATCATGCAGTCGGAGTGGTACCTAGGAAATCCCGGTGAAGATGGTGTGTCCGAGTTCGATCGCAATCGCCTCGAACTTGAGCATCCGACCTATGTGACCTTCAACGGACGTACCGACGCCCTGGTCGATGACAACTCGCTTCAGATGCAGGTCGGTGAGCGCTCGCGTTTCTACATGGTGAACGAAGGTTTGAACCTTGATGCCAATTTCCACCCGATTGGATCTCATTGGGACGTGGTCTACCCCGAGGCTGCAACGCACCCGGCTAACCGCGTAATCAGAGGCTCGCAGTCGACGCTGGTCGTCGCCGGCGGCGGAACGGTGACCGAACTTGTCGGGTATACCCCAAGCACGATCATTCTCGTCGACCACGCACTCGTGCGGACGTTTTACAAAGGATGCATCGGCATGGTTGTTGTCAACGGCGACGACAATGCAATTCTGACAGTCGGCGACGACGGTCTCTCCGCTGCCGCCGAGAACGAGGATACGGCCCCAGCCCGAGCCGGCGATCCGAACACGATCATCATTCCTGCTGGCGCCTACGATCCGGCGAACGCAAACATTGCGTACTCGCCGCAGGCAATGTCAGTTGCTGCCGGCACCACGGTTACGTGGATAAACGAAGACTCGGTGTTCCACACGATCACGTCAGGGAGCAGCAACGGTACAACTGCGACGCCAGATGGAAATTTTGACTCTGGTGAAGTTCAAACCGGCGAAATTTATGCGCACACTTTTGACTCAATTGGCACATTTGACTACTACTGCATCCCACATCCCTGGATGGTCGGACAGATACAAGTGACCGGCTGATCAGAGACGGGGCGGGTCAATCTCTACTCGCAGACGGCTGCTCTTAGGGCGTTCGGTAACATTGAGTTCGGTGCCGAGGGTGGTCCAGTCGTCGGCTCGGAGTAAGAAGCCTGTTGCTGCGTCTCCACCGACCTCAACCTCGTGTCCGAGATGGCCAACGAATTCAGCGGCCCCGGTCCCGACAACGCGAGCAAGCGCCCCGAACGGAGGCAGACCCAGCATGACTCTTCGTTCGCGTTCGCTGCGAACGACAATGTCCGGATTACCTTCGGCTGCAGCCCGAATTACCTCGTGGTCGGGACAAAACGTCTGGACTAATACCTCGGGAGCCAGACGGCCTGCACGAATCAATAACGACATCGCTTGTTCTGCAGCACGGAACCGAGGGGCGAGCATCTCGGAATCGAATTCAAGGAAGGCCACAACATCAGCATTGGCCACGCGATATAGCACCGCCTCGGTCCCGATGTAGATACCAGCCGACGCTGCTGCCTCAGTGTTGGTACCGCTGACTTCAACGACCGGCCGAGCCGCAGCCCCCTCAAGTTCCTCCCGCAAGCGGCTGATTCCGGGCCGGAGGTTTGCGAAGTTGGTGGCCCCGCAGTTCTGGCACACGGCGGGCCGCGTCGCTCCACAACGAGCACATTCCAGCCGGAGGTCACTCGATTGACCGACGGCTGCATCACATTGTTCGCAGCGAATCAAGGATTTACATGACCGACAAGCCATGATCCTGGCTCGACCCGTGATATTGCTCACGCAGACGACAGTGAGGTTAGGGTCGCGGATTCGATCGATCAAAGCCGAAGTTACCAGTGACTTCTTCCACGGCTCCTCGCTGGTTCGGTCCACGACGGTGATAGTCGGCCACGCCGAACGCTCACGTGCGAACGGTGGGTGCACGACGCCGCGATCACCAGCGGCCGTCTCGATCGCCGTCAGCGTGGGAGCCGGTGAGACCACGAGATGGGGAACACCTAGGCGGCGGCATCTCTCGACAATGACGTCTCGTGCATGCCAAGTGGGCGAGCGTTCCTCCTGGAGTGCCTCGTCATGTTCGTCCAAAATGACTGCGGCAGCCATGTTCGGGCAGGGCGCCCACGCCGCCGATCGTGGCCCGATCACCAGATCGACACCACCCATTGCCGATGCCCAGTCATTCGGCATCAGCGCGACGGACACCCCCTCGCTACGGAGTCGCAATGCAAACGAACGGGCATCGGCAATTGTCGGCGCTACTGCCAGGGCGGGTCCACATTCAACTGCTGAGCGCAGTGCTGGCAACACGTCGCTTCGAGGCGGCAGCCGCAGCACCCCACCCCCCGACTGAAGTATCTGAGCAGCGGCAGGCGATGTCGCCTTCAGCGCCGACGTCGACCGACGTTGAGCAGGCAACAAAGTGATCGCCCGCTGCGGTGACGCCGCAACGAGGAAGGGCCGCGGACGCCGAGCTGCCCATCGCACGGCAGCCCAGTCAGCGAGGTCGAGGAGAGCTGCGTCAGGGCCGTGGCCGGTGACCTTGGCGATCGGCTTCAATGCCTCGGCAAAAACAGCGGCCTCGCCATCAGCGAGCATCTTTGTAACCCAACCACCTATGCGGCGTCCGTGCAGTTCGACGCGCACCATGGTGCCGACTTGGACCTTTGCCGCTACTTCTTCGGGAATGAGGTAGTCAAAGCTCTTGTCGAGCCCGGTGACGTTCGGGAGAACCCGAGCGACCCGTACAGTCATGTGGTTCCGATCAGGCCCCGACAGCAGCCTTGAATTCACTGAGACGGCTAAGTTCTTCCCACGGGAACTGGTCGCGACCAAAATGGCCGTACGCCGCAGACTCTTTATAGATCGGGCGCTTCAGATCAAGGTCGCGAACGATGGCGCCGGGACGGAGATCGAACGTCGATCGCACGGCCGCTTCGATCTTGGCCGGATCCTCTTTGGCAGTTCCGAAGGTCTCAACAAGGATGCTCATCGGTTGGGCCATGCCGATGGCGTAGGCGAGCTGAACTTCGCAACGGTCAGCAGCACCGGAAGCCACGACGTGCTTGGCTACCCAGCGGCCAGCGTAGGCAGCCGAGCGATCAACCTTGGATGGGTCCTTGCCGGAGAAGGCGCCACCGCCGTGACGGCCCATGCCTCCGTAGGTGTCGACGATGATCTTGCGACCGGTGAGTCCGCAATCGCCCTGCGGTCCACCGATAACGAAGTTGCCCGTCGGGTTGACGTATACCTCGTACCCGTCGTCCGCAAACTGTTCAGGGATCACTGTCTGAATAACCTGCTCAATCAGCTCCGGGCGGATCGTCGTATCGCGATTGACGCCTTCTTGATGTTGCGTTGAAATGAGCACTGCCTTGAGCGCAACTGGCACGCCGAGCTCGTTGTACTCAAAGGTGACCTGGGTCTTGCCGTCTGGGAGAAGATACGGAATCTGGCCGTTCTTGCGAACCTCAGCAAGGCGCTCGGCAAGACGATGGGCAGTGTTGATCGGTAGGGGCATCAGCACGTCGGTCTCATTACAGGCGTATCCGAACATCATGCCTTGGTCACCTGCACCCTGAAGGTTGAGGTGGTCTTCGCTGGCAGAACCGCCACGCACCTCTTCTGAGATGTCAACGCCTTGAGCAATGTCGGAGCTTTGTCCGTCGAGGGCGACCATGACGCGACAGGTGTCGCCATCCATGCCCTTTCCGGCATCGTCGTAGCCGATGGCGTTGATGGTCTCACGGGCAATGCGCTCGATGTCGACATCTGCGTTAGTGGTGATCTCGCCAGCGACGATACAGAGTCCGGTTGTCACCATCGTCTCGCATGCGACCCGAGCTTCGGCATCCTTGGCAAGGATCGAGTCGAGAACAGAATCAGAGATCTGGTCGGCCATCTTGTCAGGATGACCCTCGGTCACGCTCTCGGAAGTGAATGTGTAGTTGGCCATGAAAGTCTGTTGTGTCCTGTCAGTAATCAGAGGAGTGTGCGGTTATCAACGGGCGTTTCGTATATCGACGACCGCGTTAATGATGGCCCGAGCGACCTCTCGCTTTGTAGCGAGGTCGATCTCGACAGGCTTCGCGTCGGGGCGCAGAAGTGTAACCGCATTCGTGTCATGAGCGAAGCCAACACCTGAAGCGCTGACGTCGTTTGCCACAATCAAATCGAGCCGCTTGCGTTCGAGCTTCTCCTTGGCGTTATCGACGAGGTTCGCGGTTTCTGCGGCAAACCCAACGAGGACGTGATCGTTACGCTTGCGGGCTCCAATCCCGGCCAGGATGTCTGGAGTCTGTTGGAGCACAATTTCGGGGACACCATCGCCCTTCTTTATTTTGCCGGACGCCGCATGTACCGGGCGGAAGTCCGCTACCGCGGCCGCCATGACTATCACGTCATGATTGATGGCTGCGCGTTCCATCGCCTCCTGCATCTCAGCAGCAGATTCGACGGCGATTACCTGCACACCCGCCGGCGTCGGAAGTCCAACGGTCGACACGAGCGTGACCTCAGCGCCGCGCGCTACGGCTTCGGTCGCAACGGCGTAGCCCTGCTTGCCGGAACTGCGATTGGCAATCACGCGGACCGCATCAATTGGCTCACGTGTGCCGCCAGCCGAGACAACCACCCTGACTCCGGTGAGGTCGGCGGGGCCCACGACCCGTTCGGCTATGTCAAGGATTGTTGCAGGATCAGCTAGGCGACCTGCGCCTGTGTCGCCACCGGCCAATCGTCCGTACTCGGGCTCTACGATTTGCACGCCCCGTTTCCGAAGTGTCGCAACGTTGTCGACAACGCTCGGGTGCTCCCACATTTCGGTGTGCATCGCCGGACATAAGACCACAGGTGCGCGCGTTGCAATCAGCGTGTTCTGTAGAAGATCGTGGCTGTACCCCATGCGGTAGGCTGCAATTGACTTTGCTGTGGCCGGGGCAACGATGATCAGATCGGCACCCTGTCCCACTTTGGTGTGCGGGATGGCCGTGGTGGGGTTATTCCAGAGCTTTGTCTGGACCGGCTCAGATGCAAGCGCGCTCAACGTTGTCGCGCCAACGAAATGCTGTGCCGCGTCGGTCATGATCGGCACGACATGCGCACCGGCGTCCACAAGTCGCCGCAGGATTTCGATAGCCTTGTAGGCAGCGATACCTCCGGTAACACCGAGCACGACGCGCTTGCCAGCGAGAGGCGAAGCGCTCATCAGTGCGAGTGCTCAGTGATCAGCTGCCAGCAGCGTCTGCAGCGGCCTGGGCTTCAGCTTCGGGATCTTCTTCGATCTCGATATCTTCAATCGGCTCGGGCGCCTCGGTCCAAATGATCTTGTCAGCAGCAATCTCTTCGAATGCCATCGACAGTGGCTTGTGCGCCGTCGAGGAGACCTGCGGCGGAATCATGTGGCCGAGACCCTCGCCGAGCTGGTTGAAGTAGGAGTTGATGTTGCGGGCTCGCCGTGCAGCCAGCGTGACCAGCGTGAACTTCGAGTCCACTTTGTCGAGGAGTCCCTCAATAGGAGGATCAATCATCGTGTCGTGATCAAGCGCCATAAGGCTGATAACACTACCGGGTTTAAGTCAGCGTGCAGCGTCGATGATTGCGAGCATCTCGGTGATCGTGTCTTCGAGATCGTCGTTGACCACAACGTGATTGGCGAGATCGCGACCGATTGGTTCTTCCTCTTCGGCTTTCTTCAGGCGCGCCAGCACCTTGTGATCAACATCGCCGCGTCCTCGCAGGCGGCGCTCTTGCTCTTCGCGGCTTGGCGGCACAACGAAGATAAGCATCACATCTGGTTGTAGACGCTTGACTTGTCGAGCACCGTCAACTTCGATTTCAAGCACAATGTCGCGGCCGGCCGCCGGTCCGGCGGCTTCGTCCGGAACTGGAGTGCCGTAGTAGTTGCCAAGAAAATTAGTCCACTCTAAAAATCCGCCGGCCTCGATCCGTGCTTCAAAATCCTCTGCTGACACAAACACGTAGGCGTCGTCGGCCTCGCCAGGCCGCTGCACACGTGTGGTCCAAGAACGACTCAACCACAATCGAGGGTCACGCTTGACCGCTGCATCGACGATCGTGCCCTTGCCGACCCCGCCCGGGCCGGACACTACGATGATCAAGGCGTGTCAGCCGAGTTCTTCGAGTAAAGCCTTGCGCTGCTGAGCACCGAGGCCCTGCACACGACGGTTGTCGGCGATGCCAACTTCTTCCATTAGCCGGCGTGCCTTTACTTTGCCGACGCCCGGCAGCGATTCGAGCATCGAGACGACTTTCAACTTACCAACGTTGTTGTCGTCGGAATCGAGTGCCTCTTGTAATGACATCGAACCCATCTTCAGACGAGCCTTGATCTCTGCCCGAGCGGCGCGAGCCTCCGCCGCTTTGACAAGAGCTGCAGCCCGCTGCTCTGGAGTCAATTGTGGAGGTGTAGCCATAAAACTCAGACTAACGCGCTGAGATCCGCAACGCGGGCGATTCCCCGCTCCTCGGCCCAGTTGACCAGCTCACGCTGGACGTTTGCAGCAGCCCGCGGGTTCGCAAACGATGCAGTTCCGACTTGCACAGCCGACGCCCCCGCCAGAAACATCTCGACAGCGTCCCAGCCCGACGCCACTCCCCCGACGCCAATGATCGGAAGGTCGGGCAACGCTGCGTGCACATCATGCACCGCCCGCACCGCCACGGGATGAATGGCCCGACCCGAATACCCGCCACCTCCGACGCCCAACGTCGTGACGAGTGAGTCCGGGTCGTACGCCAGGCCGAGCAATGTGTTCACGCAGGTCACCGCCTCGGCACCTGCGTCTTGGACAGCTGCCGCAACTTCGATGATTCGATCAGTGTTAGCGCTCAACTTAGCCCACCGCGGACGGTTGCATCCGGCGGTTGCTGACATCACAGCAGCGGACAGCTCGATGTCGTGGGCGAAGATCGCACCCCGCCCTTCCAGGTTCGGGCATGACAGGTTCACTTCAACCGCAACAACCTCGGGTGGCGCGTCCGCCAACATCTCGGCAGCAATTTGGTAGTCCTCAAGCGAACGGCCCCAAATACTGCAAACAACCGTAGCGCCCGTGTCGACGAGCGGCGGCAGCACATTGACCAACCAGTGCTCTACTCCAGGCCCTTGGAGCCCTACGGCGTTAATCATGCCTTGCGTTGTGGGGTGGATTCTTGGTGCAGGATTACCGGCCCACTCGAACGGAGCCAACGACTTCGTTACGACGGCTCCGAGGCTGGCCAGGTCCACGAATGGCGCCATCTCAACGCCGTAACCAGCGGTGCCTGACGCCGTCATCACCGGAGCGTTAAGCATGACCGATCCAATCGTGACTGTCGTGTCCATGTTCAAGCGGTGCTCCCCGTTGCGTGGTACTCCTGCAACGGACGGACACCGAGCAGCACGCCGTTTCGCTCCGCAAGCCCTTCGGCTGCAGCCAAAGCGGCATCAACGGTCGTGACACAGGCGACGCGATGCAGGCTTGCTGCTTTGCGGATGTGAGCACCGTCGGTGCGGCCGATCCGGCCTCGCGGCGTGTTGACCACGAAACTGATCTCACCGGCAGCAATCAAATCGACAGCGGTGACGCCTGCCCCCTTGGCGTGGATGTCCTGCACCTTGTCGAGCACCTGGTCGACCTCAACGTCAAATCGCGCAAGGTATTCAGCCGTACCGACCGTGGCAACAATTCCTAAGCCAAGGGCCCGCATCCGCTGAGCCACAACCAGCCCGGCAGGTTTGTCCGGGTCAGCGAGCGACAAGAAGACTGTGCCCGACTCGGGAAGGATTGTGCCTGCCGACAACTCCGCCTTGTAGAACGCCTTGCCGAACGTATCGGCAATGCCCATTACCTCTCCCGTTGATCGCATTTCTGGTCCCAGTGCCGGATCGACCTCAGGGAACCGGGTGAACGGCAGCACCGCTTCTTTCACGGAAACGTGACCGCCGATCGCAGGTCTCAGCAGACCTTCGGCACGCAACTCAGCCAAGGTGGCGCCCAGCATGACTCGGGTCGCCACTTTGGCAAGCGGCACTCCTGTCGCCTTGGCGACGAACGGCACAGTTCGGCTCGCTCGCGGGTTGGCCTCGATGACGTACACGGTGGTCCCAACTACAGCGAACTGGACGTTAATCAGCCCGCGCACGTCGAGGCGCTTTGCGATTGATGCGGCGTACGCCTCGATGACTTCGGCAACCCACGAGGGCAGAGTCTGCGGCGGGATAGCGCATGCGGAGTCACCAGAGTGCACGCCGGCTTCTTCGACATGTTCCATAACGCCCCCGATGAGCACCTCGCCGGTGTGGTCACGGATCGCATCGACGTCTACTTCGGTGGCATCGGCGAGGAATCGGTCGATGAGCACTGGACGTTCGGCCGAGAGCCCACCTTCTTTACCGAGACTGCCAAAACCGGCCAGCTCCGCCATCGCCGATGCAAGATGGTCACGGTCGTGAACGATCTGCATAGCTCGCCCTCCGAGCACATAGCTCGGCCTAATAAGTACCGGAAAGCCAATGGCATCGGTAATCTCCAGCGCCTCGTCAAGAGTCACCGCTGTCCCTCCGGGAGGCTGTGGGATCTTCAACTCGTCACAGATTTTGTTCCAACGCTCCCGGTCCTCAGCGGCGTCGATCGAATCGGGTGACGTTCCGGCGACTAGTTCCAACGGGATCTCACCCGCCAGCTTCAACGGCGTCTGACCGCCGAGCGACACGATTACCTTGTGAGGTTGCTCCGCAGCGATGACATTTAGCACGTCCTCTTTAGTCAGCGGTTCAAAGTAGAGCCGGTCAGACGTGTCATAGTCGGTGGACACGGTCTCAGGATTGCAGTTGATCATGATCGTCTCGAACCCGGCGTCGCGCAGAGAGAACGACGCGTGCACGCAGCAATAGTCAAACTCAATGCCCTGCCCAATGCGGTTCGGCCCCGAACCCAGGATGACGACCTTCCGAGTATCGGACTGGCGTACTTCGCTTTCGTCTTCGTATGTCGAGTAGTGATAGGGGGTGTCAGCCTCAAACTCGGCGGCGCAGGTGTCAACAGTCTTGTAGGTCGGAACCACACCCGCTTCTTCTCGAGCGGTTCGCACCTCGTCTTCGGTACGGCCTAATTGATACGCCAACTGCGTATCAGCAAAGCCGAGACGTTTGGCCCGTTTCCAGTCTCTCGGGGAAACTTCATCGAATTCCACGGCAGCGAGGTGATCGCGTTCTTCGTTGATCAGCGACATTTGATCGAGGAACCAGGGGTCGATACCAGTTCGTTCGTGAACGATCTCGATGCTGATGCCTCGACGCAGCGCCTCGCCTACTTGCAGCACCCGGTCAGGGGTTGGAAGCGCAGCCTGGGCGAGCAGCGATTCGTCATCCGGGAACTCGGCAAGCAGACGACCTTCGGCCTCGCCGCACCCGAGGCCGTGATAGCCGAGTTCGAGTGATCGGATCGCCTTCTGCAAGCTCTCGGGGAACGTCCGACCGATGGCCATCACCTCACCAACTGCTTGCATCTGAGTCCCTAAGATTCCGGAGGCCCCGGGAAGCTTTTCGAATGCCCACCGCGGAATCTTGGTCACGACGTAGTCAATGACCGGCTCGAAGCTCGCTGGCGTGGCGCGGGTGATGTCATTCGGAATCTCGTCGAGGGTGTAGCCGACGGCGAGCTTCGCAGCGATCTTGGCGATCGGAAAGCCCGTCGCTTTCGAGGCCAGCGCTGACGATCTCGACACGCGCGGGTTCATTTCGATGACGACTTGGCGGCCGTCATCCGGGTTGACGGCGAACTGCACGTTGGAACCGCCAGTTTCGACGCCAACTCGACGGATGCATGCGATCGCTGCGTCACGCATCTCCTGATACTCGACGTCGGTCAAGGTTTGGATTGGAGCGACCGTGATCGAGTCACCAGTGTGCACACCCATCGGGTCAAAGTTCTCGATGCCGCAAATGATCACGCAGTTATCGGCGTGATCGCGCATAACTTCGAGCTCATATTCCTTCCAGCCAACGATTGATTCCTCGACAAGAATCTCATTGATCGGGCTGGCTTCGATGCCGGTCGCCGCAAGAGTCTCAAACTCCTCCACAGTGTGGGCGATGCCGGTGCCACGGCCGCCGAGGATGTACGCCGGGCGAATCATCGTCGGTAAGCCAATCTCGTCCATGGCCGCACGCGCCTCGTCCATCGAGTGAGCGATTCTGGACCGACACGACTCAAGCCCAATTTCGGTCATCGCGACCTTAAAGTTTTCGCGATCCTCTGCGGTGGCGATCGCATCGGCGTTGGCACCAATCATCTCTGGCTTACCCGGAACACCGATCAACCCTCGCTCGAACAACTCCATAGCAATGTTGAGACCGGTCTGACCGCCGAGGGTCGGCAACACGGCATCGGGCTGCTCCTTGTCGATGATGGCCGACAGCACTTCCCAGGTAAGCGGCTCGATGTAGGTCGCATCTGCAAAGTCAGGGTCGGTCATGATGGTCGCCGGGTTCGAGTTAGCGAGGATGACGCGGTAGCCCTCTTCCTTCAACACTCGGCAGGCTTGCGTGCCCGAGTAGTCGAACTCACACGCCTGACCGATGACGATCGGTCCAGAACCGATGATGAGGATCGATTCGATGTCACTTCGCCGGGGCATCAGATACTCATTTTCTTAGCGGTTGCCTTCTCGATCATGGTGGCGAACTGCCTGAATAGGTAGTTCGAATCGTGGGGACCGGGATTGGCCTCGGGGTGGTGCTGAACGCTGAACGCCTGCTCACCGTTGACCTGCAGTCCCTCGCACACACCGTCATTGAGATTGACGTGCGTCATCTCAGCACGACCACTAAGCGAGTCAGGGTCAACGGCGAAGTTGTGATTTTGGCTCGTGATTTCGACACGTTCAGTCCGCAGATTCTTTACCGGGTGGTTCCCGCCGTGGTGACCGAATGGCAGCTTGACAGTACTGGCACCGATCGCATTACCGAGTAGCTGGTGCCCGAGACAGATGCCGAAAATGGGCACTTTTCCGATCATGGCCCGGATCGCCTCGACGGCGTACGGCGACATGGAGGGGTCACCTGGGCCATTGCTGAGGAAAATGCCGTCTGGATTCCGTGCCAACACTTCAGCTGCCGTTGTCGACGCCGGAACGACTGTTACTCGACCGAGACGAGCAAGGCTCCGTCCAATGTTGGACTTCATGCCGAAGTCCATCGCCACGATGTTCGTTCGACTTTCTGTGTCAACTGCTGGAATCACGTACGGCACGTGGGTGGTCACCGTCCTGACGAGATCAACACCATCGGTGCCCGGCTCGGCTGTGGCGGCTGCGAGCAACTCAGATTCGGAGGCCGCGCCAAACGCACCGGGGAGCGCTCCACTGTCGCGAACGATGCGCGTGAGGCGCCGTGTGTCGATCCCGGCGATACCAGGGACACCCTGTTGAAACAGCATCGAACCGAGGTCCGACTGCGCCCGAAAGTTGCTGTGGCGACGTGCCAGATCGCGTACCACGATTCCGCGGCAGAACGTACCGGCCGATTCGAAGTCGGTGGCGTTGATGCCGTAGTTGCCAATGTGCGGATATGTGAAGGTGATAATCTGACCGGCGTAGCTTGGGTCAGTGATGACCTCCTGGTAGCCGCTCGGCACAGTGTTGAAGACGACCTCACCGGCAGCGATCGGTGCGACTGCACTGATCGCTGCACCGATCAATTCCCCCTCAAAGACTGAGCCGTCAGATAGCACCAACGCCCCTTCTTGCACGCGCCTGTGCGCCATGACGTTCATCGATGTCCAACAATCTGCATCGGAGTCCGCACTGATAACTGCATGTTCATGCAGCTTACTGGATGAACATGCAGATTCATTTTTGTGCCTTTCCATCACGCACGGTGATGTCTCCGTGAAGGATCGTATGTTTCACGCGTCCGGTCAGGGGAACGCCAATAAATGGCGTGTTCCTGCTCTTGCTTGCGAGCGCAGCGGGAACGACCTCCCAGGCCTCGCCCGGGTCGATCACCACAAGGTTGGCAGGCTCGCCCAGTGCAATCGGCCGGCCATGTCGATCCGCGATTCCGGCAATAGCTGCTGGTTTCCATGACATGGCCGCCACGACGTCCGCTAACGGCATGTCGAGATGAGCGAGGGCGACGCCGAAGGCGGTTTCGAGGCCGAGCATTCCGGGGGGCGCCTGGTCGAGCGGCATCTCCTTCGTCTCAGATACATGCGGAGCATGGTCAGTCGCAATGGCATCTATCGTCCCGTCTCGCAGGCCTTCGCGCACCGCCATCACGTCTTCGATCGTGCGCAGCGGCGGGTTGACCTTGTACAGGGCGCTGTACGACGCCAGCAGTTCGTCGGTCAGGCTGATGTGATGTGGCGTGGCCTCGGCAGTGACTGGCAGGCCATCGGCTTTGGCCGCACGAACGAGGCCAACCGAGCCGGCCGTCGACAAATGCAGGAAGTGAGCTGAGGCACCGGTGAGGCGAACCAATTCGATGTCACGGTGGACCATCAGTTCCTCGGCAAGCGACGGCCACCCCGGCAGCCCAAGATGGCTACAGCAGGACCCCTCGTGCATCACCGCACCTGCAGTGAGCGATTCGACCTCGCAGTGTTGGGCCATGGTCACCCCGAGGTCGCTTGCGTACTCATAGGCCCGCCGCATCAGCTGGGGGTCCTGCACACCGTTGCCGTCATCGGTGAAGAGACGCACGCCCGCATTGGCGAGTTCGGCGAATGGCGTCAGCTGCTCGCCCTTTCGACCCATCGTGATCGATCCCGACGGGTACACATCACAGAGGCCAGCCCGCTTCCCTTGCTGGCGAACGAACTCTACAACTCCGACCGAATCTTGCGTAGGGTCAGTATTCGGCATTGCCACTACAGCGGTGAATCCGCCAAGCGCGGCCCCCCGGCTGCCAGTCTCGATCGTCTCCGCCTCTTCGCGACCAGGTTCACGGAGGTGAACATGCAGATCGACGAAGCCGGGACTGATGACCAACCCGGCAGCGTCGATGAGATGCTCGGCACCGCTGTTGTCTGCGTCTGGGGCGAGCTGATCGCCGATTTCGATGATGATCCCGTCGGAAATGCGGACACTTGCCAGCCGCTCGCCCGCTTGGTCGATCAGGCGACCATTGGTAATCAAGATATTCATGATTCCGTATTCCCTGTAAGTGAGTTCTCCGAGCCACTCCCAAGTAACTCGAATAAGACGGCCATGCGGACATTGATGCCGTTGGTGACCTGTTGATTAATGACGCTGCCCGGCAGCTCGCCGGGATCGACTGCCATCTCGACACCTCGATTCATAGGCCCCGGATGCATGACCAACACGTGTCGGCCGATGCGAGCGGCACGCTCCGGCGTGAGGCCGAATCGAGCGGTGTACTCACGGAGATGGGGAACTAATGCCTCACTCATTCGTTCGTTCTGCATGCGCAGCAGGTAAAGGACGTCGACATCCTCGATTACCTCATCAAGGTTCGCGACGACGGACTCGTCGTGCACAGGCGGAAGCAACGTTTTAGGCGACACCCAGGTGACGTTGGCGCCGAGCAACTTGAACGCCTCAGTCGTACTTCGCGCAACACGACTGTGCTTAATGTCGCCGACCATCGCCACCCGCAGACCGTCGAAGCTCCCACCATCGACGGAAATAGGTCGGTTCAACGCAGTGCGGACGGTGTACATATCCAGTAGTGCCTGGGTCGGATGGGCATGCCAACCGTCACCAGCGTTGATCACACTGATGCTGGTCCACTCCCCGATCTGCCAGGGCGCCCCGCTCGATCCATGCCGGATCACAAAGGCATCCACGCCCATTGCAGCAATAGTTTCAACGGTGTCGCGAAGACTTTCACCCTTGTTCAAGCTTGATTGGCTGACCGAAAAGTTCATCGTGTCAGCCGACAGTCGCTTTGCAGCCGTCTCAAAACTAAGTCGAGTTCGAGTTGAGTCCTCGAAGAAGACGTTACAAACGGTCTTACCGCGCAGCGCCGGAACTTTTGGGTTCGGCCTTCGATTGACCTCGGCCATGTGATCAGAGGTGTCAAGCATCCGCCGCAGACCGGTCTCGCCGAGTTCGGTGATTGATAGCAACGACCGGCTCACGTGTCGGTCCCTTGCGTGATCGTGACACCGTTCGGGGTGACGCTGACGCTTTCCTCTGCGCTCGTTGGCAGGTTCTTGCCGACGAAGTCGGGTCGAATCGGCAGCTCCCGGTGGCCGCGATCGACGATTGCAGCTAACTGGACCGCCTTCGGTCGCCCATAGTCTCCAATTGCGTCGATCGCCGCCCGCACGGTGCGGCCGGTGTACAGCACGTCGTCAACGAGGACCACCGTCACGCCTTCAACCGTGAACGTGAGATCGCTCACCGACCCCGGGGAGACGGGCCGCATCCCTATGTCGTCGCGATATAGCGATGCGTCAACCGAGCCGACGACAATCGGGTTTGCTCCACAATTTTCGGCCGCCTCAATTCGCAACATTTCAGCGGCGAGCGCCTCCACAACCCACACCCCGCCAGTTTGAATGCCAACAAGGGCAAGGTCAGCAGTGCCGCGGTTGCGCTCGATAATTTCGTGTGCCATTCGAGTGATGGCTCGGCGCACGTCGTCAGGTCCGAGGACCTGCTTCCCCACATCTGAGGGAGTATTCATGTTGTCCTTTCCGTGTGAGCCTCACTGAACTCACTTCACGGTCGGATCTTTAAAGTAGCAGCCAGCTGCTTTCCGTCAAAATACCACCGTGGAACTTGTCAGTTTCCCGGCAGCGGAACGCTGCGATCCCGCTCGTACAGCACCCAGAACTGGTTTGCCGCTACTTCAACGAATGCTGCCTCAATGATCGCAAAGTCATCGGCGACGTTCTCATCCTCACTCGTCGGCAAGACTACGAAGTCGACCCTCTCGGCTCGTTCGGAAAGCCGAATTCCCTCAAGTTTAGGATCAGGCCCGTACAACACGAGCCGGAAGGGATTCGGGAACTGATAGATCTCAGGGCGATAAGCAATGTGGGGCGTTACTCGATGATGAGCAGCGACGCTTGCCCTGACGGGGATCTCTTCGATGATCTCGCGCATGCTTACCGCATACATATTGTCTGGGTCGCCGTGAAACAGCACGGTCCGACCCCAGGGCATCGGCGACCACATGAAGGCAGTCATGAAGGACGACAGTGCCAATACCGCAATGCCGACCGCCCGAAGTGAGACCTCCAACGACTGCACCGTGAGCTTGCTTTTGACTGCGCCCAGCGCGTACACCGTGCCAATTGCAAGCGCTGGGACCGCAACGAGCGAATAGTGATATTGAACCTGATACTGATACCAAAATGTGCTCAAAACATTCGAGAACAAGACCAGTGCGCTGATCATCGCCACGCCTGGCAGCCGCAGGAAAATCAATGCAAATGGTGATGTCATTTGCCAGAGATACCACGGGCGTCCGTCAGCGCGTACATGGTCAGCAAGTTGCGTTGGGTTGGTCACCGCAGTGTCGATGAGGCGCCGAGCGGCCGCACCGGTGCCGTCACCGGGCTGACTGAACGGAATACGCCAAGCATTCAGAGTGGGTTGGCCGATCAGCCCACGCATCACCACGTACATCGCCGTGAACATGAACCCGAGCGAACCGAACACGGTGATCAGCCCGATGCGCCAACTTCGGCGTATTGCAACCCAAATCCCGAGTGGCACGATGACGAGTGAAACGTCCTCCTTGACAAGCAGTGACAATACGACAAATGCGCCGTACAACCTCCACTTTCGCTCTAGGGCCGCATACAGCGCGACGCCGATGAAGACTCCGAGGAAAGAATCGGGGTGGAAGTTTTCCAGATTGGCCCAGCCGACGGCTGGGTGCAGTAGGTATGTTGCTGCGGCGATGAGCGCAAACCATTCCGACTCCAGGCGGCGGCGTCCATACAGAAAAACAGGGATCGCGCCCGCCGCAATCACTGCCGACTGCGAAAAGAACATGATCCACGCCCCGGGGGCAACCCAATAGAGCGGAACAAGAAGAAGCAACACGAACGACGTGTGGTCGCCAAACATGTTGCGACCCATCAATGTGACGAACGGTGCCTCGCCTCGCGACAGCAGCCACATGCCCTGGTCGTACAAACCCGAGTCGTACGACGATGTCCCGAGACCATGGTGAATGTCCAGGCTGCGCTGCGTGAAGTACACCACCCAGAGCAGTAACGTGCACGACAGCAGGATCTGCGGAAGTGTTCGCGCTCTGAGCCAATCGTTGACCGTCGGACGGACGGTGGCAACGTCATCGAGATCGGGATCGAGATCATCAAGATCGAAAAGAGCGTCGTCGCTCTCTTCGGTTGCCACTTGCTCCGTCATGGCCTCAGTCTCGCGTCAGCGAAGCGGATCGTCCGGTCGCAACTCTTCAGACAGCGTGGCGAGCACTCCATTGACAAACTTGCCGCTGTCATCAGTTGAGAAACGTTTTGCGAGCTTCACTGCCTCGTCAAGCACTACGGCGACAGGCACATCGCTGCGTTCGCTTAGTTCGAAGGCAGCGAGGCGCAGGACGTTGAGATCAAGCACCGGCATACGTTCAAGGGTCCACCCCTTGGCCTTGGCTGCAATTGCTGCGTCAAGTTCGGCAGCATGTGTTTCGACTCCGGTGACTAATTCCACGGTGAGTTCGTCCGGTTCGAGTACCTGCAAACTAAGCGCGTCAGCGGGGCTGATGCCCTTTGAGTGCGCCTCATAAAGCAGGTATAGAGCACGCTCACGCGCATCTGACCGCTCGTCAGGGCGCGCAATTTTGGCGTTGATCGATGCCACGGACGTATCCGGAATCAGGCCCGAGCCATGTACTCGCCAGTACGAGTATCAACCTTGACCTTGTCGCCGATGTTGACGAACAACGGGACCTTGATCTCCTTGCCGGTTTCGAGCGTTGCGGGCTTGGTTCCACCGCTCGACCGGTCGCCTTGGAGGCCCGGCTCGGTGACTGAGATTTCGAGATCGACCGAAGCTGGGATTTCAACGCCGATGATTTCACCCTGGTACGTGGCTACCTGCGCAATCATTTGCTCGATAAGAAAGTCCGCAGCGTCGCCCAGCGCATTACGTTCCACGTTGAGTTGGTCGTACGTGGATGTGTTCATGAATACGTAGTCGTCGCCGTCGGCGTACAGGTACTGCATATCTTGACGGTCGACAATGGCCTGTTCGACCTTGATGCCAGCGTTGAAGGTCTTATCGATAACTGCACCGGTCCGCGCATTGCGAATTTTGGTGCGCACGAAAGCGCCGCCTTTGCCTGGCTTGACGTGTTGAAACTCGACGACCTGAAATAGGCCATTCTCCAACTCGAGTGTAAGACCGTTTTTCAAGTCGTTCACGGAAATCTGTGGCATGGGCTGCTCTGTTTCTAGGTAGAGAATGAGGTGTTGAAAGGTCGCTTGGGGTGATGCGTCAGAACTCGGTGACCATCAGCGGTCACCGCCGCAAGGTCTTCAATACGGAAGCCACCGAAACCGCCACGATAGAGGCCCGGTTCGACGGTCACCACGTTGCCAACCTGGATCACGTCATTTGACGCCTGAGAATGGAACGGTGATTCGTGGATCTGTAGCCCCACGCCGTGCCCTGTCCCGTGGAGATACCAGTCGGCGTATCCCGCTTCAACGAACACAGCCCGGCAAGCGCTGTCCACCGCCGCCGCAGTGGCACCCGGTTGCAACGCAGCAAGTCCAGCCGTCTGGGAGGCTTGCACGAGTTCGTAGATGTCGCGCTGCTGCGCTGTTGGTTCACCGATGACGTAAGACCGCGTCATGTCGGAGTGATAACCCTCGACCAAGGCGCCGACATCAATCACGACCGTGTCGCCTTCAACGATGGTTCGGCGACCTACTTCGTGATGTGGCCGCGCCGCATGATCAGGGCCAGCGGCCACAATCGTCTCGTAACTTCGGTCGTCAGCACCGTGACGGCGCATTCGATATTCAAGTTCGTCGCGGATATCGGCCTCAGTAAGAGGTAAGTCAGATGTGCCAAATAGCAGAGGCTCCACCTCCTGCAGCGCAGCATCAGCTGCAGTCGCAGCAGCTTCGATCCGCTCCATTTCGGCAAAATCTTTGACTTCCCGGGCCGTTCCAACAATGGAGTCGACGGAGGCCAACGACATATCGACAGCCAACTGTTTCCATTGCGCGTGAGTTGTCGATCGAGCGTCGAGGCCAACCGTCCCCGCGCCAGCCGCCTTAATGAGCGCACGATGCAGCTCGCTGCGATGCTGGATTGCCAAGATCTCGACGTCGCTTCCCTCAGTTTCGGCTGCCGCTCGCTCGCCATACCGGGTGTCAGTGCCAAGCACCGCTTGATTAGGTCGCACGACGACCCAACCGTTCGAACCGGTGAAGCCCGTCAACCAACGAATGTCGTTGTAGTCGGTAAAAAGCAAAGCATCAAGGCCCAAATCACCAGCGCCTAACAGCGATCGAATTGCCGAAACTCGGGCGGCGTGGTCGATCGGCGTGAAATTGCGCATGCGTCCACGCTACGCAGAGATCAGTCGTCGTGTGTCATCTCTCCGTGCATCTCGGCGGTGGCCTCATCACCGATTGCTCGGACCTCGGCGACGAATTCGAGCGTCGACCCGTTGTCAAATGAGAGAGCCACATCCACCATGGCAGGGTAGATCGCCGGGTTGATGCCCAACAACATGATGTGCGGTCCGCCCGGCTCAAAAGTGAAAGAGGCCCCACCCTCGATCGTGAATCCACCTTCTTTTTTGCTCATCGACATTTGACCCTCGTCGTTGACGGTGACTTGGTGCAGTTCGGCAGTGTCGGTCACTGACGTCGAGACAGCGACTGCCGTGACATCTTCCGCTCCGGCGTTAGTGATGACGCCGTACACAGCCGTTGCAGTCTGTCCGTTTGCTGGCTGACGGGACCACGGGTCGGCAATCGAAATCGAGTCCTCCGACGACGAGGCGGCATCGTCAGAGCCACATGCTGCAAGCCCGAGACCTGCGACCAAAATGAGCGCTCCGAGGCACTGGCGAGAAAAGCTATTCATCAACTGAGTTACGTTCACACCTTTTAAGTCGTCGTGGCGAGCTGATCAGTTCCCAAGCACTGAGCAAAACCACCAGCAATCCGGCGACGAGCACTGCGATGGTTGTCCCTCGGTCGAACCAGCTTGGCGCGTTGGTCGGCACTATCGCTGCGGTGAGGCCATCACGCCGCATCCACCCCCAACCAGCGAGCAGGAGTCCGGCTAGCCCGGTCACCACTGCAGTGATCGTGTGGTCCACGCGAACAAACGGAATCAATGAGCACAGCGCGGCAGCTCCCCCAATTAGCGGCAAAAGCCACCAAGTGAGCTTCGGGCCGGTCTCGGAGGGCAGGGATCCGTACTGCCACAGGCCCGCAACGAAGCCGACTGCAGCAGGGGCGAATACAGCTGTGGCCAGGGGCCTGCCACGCTTGATGAGGAGCGCACCGGTGAGTCCGGCGAGCAGACCAAGCACTCCGCCGATCCAGACGGGGACCGGTGAAGGCTCCGGCTCCCACGTACTGATTACGGTGACGTCGACCTCGTTTCCGTCGACCATCAGTGGCAGCACACTCTCGAGGATGCGGTCGCCTGGCTGGGTGCCGAAGGGCGGCATTGGTTGCATCAGATGAGCTCGATGGTCGTGCCAGGCCCACCGACCCGTTGTGCCGATCTGGCGCCACTCCGGCTCTGCGTCAGGGTCGGCGAAGGCCGGAAAGTCGGTGCCGTAACGCTCAACATTTAGGTAGGTAGACGGCGACAAGGTGTTCTCAAGGACTGTGCCGTCCGGCTGAAACCACAAGTACGGCTCACCGCGATAACCAATAACCACGACCTCAGAGCCCGGATCAACCGTCAACTCAACGAACGAGTCGCCTCCCAACACCACAACCGAAATTTCCGGGGTCGATGGGTCGACCGCAATGATCTCGCTGCGATAATCGGTTGGGCCGGCCGGGTCTGCCAAAACGGTCCCGGCGGGGATGATCGTCGCCACAATGACCGCCAAGAGCCCTAAGACGGTCTTTGTGATGGGCTTCATCAACGCGGTAACACCTGCAAAACAAATTCACCCGAAGGGTGGACCGTGCACAGCCCCTCATAGGAACCGGGGGTCGTAAACTCCTGGCGCAGGGTTGCGCGGGCGCTAACAAACCACGGCCCCACGCTATGTCCGCGCGTGTCTCTGTTGACGATGCGAATCGTCTGTCCAACCGTCGCAGTGAGCGAACCAGGCAAAATCGACAAAGGCTCACCGGCGTCGAGTGCATCGCCGGCACCGATGGGGATTGTGTATTCGTAAGTGGCTTCATTTGCGCCTAACACAACTCCGTAGCCAGGAAGGTTCTCTTCAAGGTCAGGTATGCCAGCGGTGCTCATATCCGAGGAGTCTTTGCTTCCACTACAGGCAACAAGCACGACGGCCGCTAGTCCGACCAAAGCTGCACGCACGGTCATCGTTATGCCTCGTTTCGGTCCAACAGAACTGACAGGTCGTTACTTATGTCATCTGATGTTGCGCCAAACAGCCAGGTAAGGACGAGTCGACCTGAATCGTCGACTGCATAGAGGAAGGGCGAATGATCTACCTCGACGTTTCCATCGTCAAATGTACGAACCTCCCAGCTAGCACCGAAGGGTATACCGGCGGCCACAGTCTGCTCATCGTCAAGTGTGCCTACGGCGACCGCATCGTCGATGAAGCTCGTGACATAGGTGTCAAGCACCTCAAGGTCCCGTTTCGGGTCGACCGTGACCATCACGACGTCGACTCGGTCTGCGTCGGATGGGTCAAGCTTGCGCAATGCAACTGTGAGGTCGGCCAAGGTGGTCGGGCAAACATCGGGACAGTTGGTGAATCCGAAGTAGACCACCTGCACTCCGCCCGGTCGAGCTCGGAAGTTAATCTCGGTTCCGGGGTTGCTGAGCGATGGGAGGCTCACGAGATCAACCTGTGGTGCCGGATCGATGACGGCGCCCGACAGCGCTTCACCACTGCCACCGTCGGTTGTTCCGCCGCAGCCGACGAGCACGAAGGCAATGACCACCACCAGCGCCATCTGGCGCAACTGGGCGTACAGCGCTCTCAATTCCACGCCCTTTAAGTCGCTGCCGAGGCGCCGTTGGTTCCCGTGGCCGGCAACTCATCGATGCAGTCCATAGCCACAAGGTCAAGCCGGGCGCGAGCTACCCGCGAGCGGACCGTCCCAATCGGGCAACCGAGGACCTCTGCAGCTTCGGCATACTGCAGACCCAGCACCTGAGTGAGGGTAAATGCAGCTCGCCGATCCTCGTCGAGACCATTAATCAACGCTTCGAGCGTGAGCTGCCCTGCGTCATCAGGTACGATGACTGACCCGAGGCCCCCGCCCAGCAATGCGTCGTTTACTGCCCGACTGTCACGCCGCCGACGACGTTGTTGGCGGCGTGCGTGATCGACGCAGACGCAGCGTGCAATCGTTAGCAGCCAGGCCTTCGCCGGACCCTCGCTGCGGTATCGGTGCAGCGAACGAACGGCCCGTTCATAGGTCTCCTGGGTTAGGTCGTCAGCATCGCTGAGATCGCCGAGGTAACGACACGTTCGCCATACGTCAGCCTGTGTCTCGCCGATGAACTGTTCGAAGGCGCGCCGGTCCCCACTCTGAGCTTCGAGCAGCAACTGCGTTATCCGGTTCACGTCGATATTCTGCCGAGTCGGGAACCAAACAGCAGGGACCTTCGACCTCTGTGACATGGTTCGCAATGTTCCGTCGGCCGTACCACCACCCTCGACGTGTTCGACTGCGCGCGAACTACTCTCTGCGCGTGAGGATGGCGAAGCCACGGTGGCAGAACATGCGGCGCTCGAGCGACATCTCGTGGGCTGCGTCGCATGCAGGGCTGTGGCCGCGCAATTCAGTGATCTGAGTCGGCAGCTCCGGTTCCAGGCAGCAGATCCAATTCCAAACTTGGTCGGAGCAATCGCCGAACGCACCCGTCCGGCCGTGCTCGGCCGTGGCAGCTGGCTACGACCCGCCATCGCCTGGGTTGCGGTTGTGCTGCTTGCCCAAAACGTTGTCGCCTTGGTTGGCGGGCGGCTCGACGGAGCCGACGGCCATCTTGCTCGTCATGTCGGAGCCTTCGGTGTTGCGCTCGCCGTCGGCTTTGCTTACGTCGCCTGGAAACCGCATCGCTCTCACGGCCTTTTGCCGTTTGCGGCTGCCCTAATCGTGACGATCTCTATCAGCGCGCTTGCCGACATTGTCGACGGCGGACGCACCGTGCTCGCTGAAAGCGCCCACATCACCGAGGTCATTGGTCTGGTGCTGCTGTGGATGATCGCTGGGTCACCAGGCTCAACACGCTGGACTCAATGGGGGGATCGTCGTCACCGCACCCTCTCTGATCAATCCCACTAGCTCTCGGCCGCAAGCAGTTCAATTACTTCGTTCTCCAAGCCAGTCTCGTCAAGGACTCCGGTTCGCTCAACGATCGTTCCGTCGGCGGCAACAAATAGCGTCGTCGGAAACGACGTCAAGCGCAGCTCAGTTTGAAGTTCTGCCAGGCGGTCTTGGTACAGCTCGTAGGTAACGCCGCGCTCGCGAGCAAATTCGCTCATTTTGTCAACGCTGTCAATAGCGTTCACTCCGACAAACCGAACCTGATAGCGGTATTGATTGTGCACTGCGGCGAAATCTTGCAGTTCGTTTGCGCAAGGCGGACAGGCCGAGTACCAGAAATTTATGACAAGTGGTTCTCCGACGAGTTCATCGGTCGACAGAGTCGAATTCGCTGCCGTCAGTTCAACCGACGGCAGCACCGCATTGTCACTAGCGGAATCGTCACTCCTGCTCAGCCGAACGACCGCGCTAAGCGCCAGCAGAACTGCGAGAGTTAAGGTGAGGAGCGCCGTGCGTCGTTGACCGTTCGGCTTCACCGGATCAGCCTACGGGCGGCTCATGTCGTCGGCGGCAGGACCTTTAACCCTAGTTCAGCCATTGATTTCGGATCTCCGACAATTGGGCTGTCGGTCATCGGGTCCGCTCCGCTCTGGGTCTTAGGGAAGGCAATGATCTCACGAATGTTCTCCTCGCCGGCCAGTATCGCAACGAGGCGATCAAGACCGAACGCAAATCCTCCATGCGGCGGAGCGCCGTACTCGAACGGGTTGAGGAAGAAACCGAACTTCTTCTCTGCTTCGTCATCGGAAATTCCTAGCGCCTGAAAGACCTTGCGTTGCAGCTCCGGCTCGTGGATTCGGATCGAACCCGAGCCGAGCTCCCAGCCGTTGAGTACGAGGTCATACGCAATCGAGCGGACCGACATCGGGTCGCTCTCAAACTTGCCGATGTCGTCCGGGTGCGGCATCGTAAACGGGTGGTGGCCTGACTTGGGCTGCCCCGTCTCTTTGTCCCGGCCGACAAAGAGCGGGAACTCGACAACCCAGACGTAGCGGTATGGGCCTTCGTGGACAGGTGGCCGAGCGATCTCGTTGCGGAGCATGCCGAGGACCTGGCATGTGGTGTCCCACGCATCGGCGACAATCAGAATCAGGTCGCCAGTGTCAGCGCCCATCACAGCCTTGACTTCAGGCACCTCCTCGACGGAAAGGAATTTGGCGACTGGTGAGTCAAAACCGTCATCGGTGCACTTCAACCAGACAAGACCCTTGGCGCCGGCCGACTTCGCTTTCTCGGTGAGCTTGTCGAGCTGGTTGCGACCATATTCGGATGCGCCACCGTCGATCTTGATGCCTTTGATGGCAGCCGCGCCGGAGAATGCCTTGAACTCGGTCTGAGCAAATACAGGGGTCAGCTCCTGCAGTTCCATGCCGAAGCGGAGGTCGGGCTTGTCGCTTCCAAACCGGTTCATGGCGTCGCGCCAGGTCATCCGTTCGATCGGCGCTGGCCGTTCCCCTATTGCTGCCTCAGCGGCTGCAAGCACCGCTAACGACACTGCATCAAGGACGTCATCTTGGTTGACGAAGCTCATTTCCATGTCTAACTGCATGAACTCGTACTGACGGTCGGCGCGCAGGTCCTCATCACGAAGGCAGCGGGCCATCTGGTAATAGCGGTCGACTCCGGCCACCATAAGGAGCTGCTTAAAGAGCTGCGGCGACTGCGGCAGCGCATAGAACGACCCGGGCTCCTTGCGCGACGGCACGAGGAATTCGCGGGCGCCCTCAGGTGTCGACGGGACCAACATCGGAGTTTCAACCTCGACGAAGTCCTGGGTGTCCATGGCGTAACGGACTGCGGCGTTAACTTTGGACCTCAGACGCAGGTTCTTCTGCATCCGCTCGCGCCGCAGGTCAAGGTAGCGGTGCTTGAGCCGGATGTTCTCGTCGACATCGTCAGCGCGAGCATCGATGGGGAACGGCGGTGGCGTAGCGCTGCGCAAGATCTCGACCTCGCAATCGCCAATCTCGACGCGTCCGGTCGGCAGGGCGTCGTTCATGGTGCCCTCGGGACGCTCACGTACCGTTCCGGTGATCTTCAGCACGTACTCGCTGCGCACATCAACGTCATCGTTGATGACGCACTGCACGATGCCCGAGTGATCGCGCAAGTCAACGAAGGCAAGGTGTTCGCCGTGCTCTCGGCGGCGACCGACCCAACCGCACACGCTCACCGTGCTGCCGACGTCAGCATCGCGGAGCGCCCCGCACAGGTGGGTGCGCATCGATGTTGGATGGTTGGTCGGAGTCGATTCAGTCATAAGTTCGTGGTTTCTAAGAGATGAGCGATGAGCTCGGATCGGGGAACGGTGAATTGATCTCCGCCATGCATTGGCTTGATCACGACGGCGCCGTCGGCCTGCTCTTGCTCGCCGACGATGACTGCAAACGATGCACCGCTGCGGTTGGCGAGCTTCATTTGGGCTTTCATGCTGCGGTTGTCGTAGCCTCGATCGACCGACAGGCCTACTGCCCGCAGGTCGCTGGTGAGTACCGCCGCTTCGAGACCACCGACTGCATCGACGACAAATACGTCGAGCTGCGGCGCCTCAGCGTCAAAGCAGCCCTCGTCATCGCAGGCAATGAGGGTTCTGTCGACGCCGAGGGCGAACCCGATGCCGGGAGTTGCTGGTCCACCGAGCGCCTGGACAAGTCCGTCGTAGCGACCCCCACCCCCAAGAGCATTTTGTGCAGAATCAAGGGTGCCGCCCAGGAATTCGAAAATCGTTCGTCGGTAGTAGTCCAGGCCACGCACGAGCTTCGGCTCCTCAACAAACTGGATGCCAAGCGCACGCAGGCCAACTTTCACGGCATCGAAGTGAGCAGCAGCCTCGTCACTGTAGAAATCGGCGATTTGGGGCGCCGATTTAATGAACGGTTGGTCAGGCTCCCGTTTGGAATCAAGAATGCGCAGCGGGTTCTTTGTCAGCGTGATGCGGCTCTGTTCGCTCAGTCGTTCCCCGGCTGCCTCGAAGTGCGTGCGCAGCGCATTGACGTACTGCGCTCGATCCCCGGGCTCGCCGAGACTGTTCAGCTGCAATGTCACCTCGCGCAGCCCGAGTGCACGATAGAACTCCCAACCGAGCGAAATAACTTCGACATCAAGCATCGGGTCGTCCACACCGAGCACCTCGACGCCAACCTGATCGAACTGGCGGTAACGCCCGCGCTGGGGTTTCTCGTAGCGGAAGTTTGGTCCTGAGTAAAACACTTTCCAGGGCACGGTGGGTCGATGTTGGGCAAACGATCGGCACACGCTTGCCGTCTGCTCCGGGCGGAGCGCCACACGCCGCTTACCCTTGTCGACGAAGTCGTACATCTCTTTGGTGACGACATCGGTGGCATCACCGATTCGCGTGAAGACACCGAGATCCTCAAGCAGCGGGGGGATCAGTTGCTGATACCCAGCAGCCTCAACGACATCAGCGAAGACAGCCGTGAATCTGCGCCAACGACCGCTCTCGGGCGGCAGAATGTCCCGCATGCCGGGACTGGTTTGGAACTCGGGCACGGCATGACAGACTACCTGCGAGGTCCGCCCTGCAGCGGGACGGTTGCGTCAGCCGGCCGCAGCTGCGCTGCCAGGATTCAACCGATAGGCGTCGTAAACCGACTCGATGCCTTTGATGGTCTGCAGCACCGAGTCCAGCTGGCCCAAATTGAACAACTCAAACTGGAACTGCATCTTGGCAACCCGGTCGCTGCCCGTGACAGTTTGCGAAGACACGATGTTGATCTTGTGTTCTGACAGCGCCACAGCAACATCCATCAAAAGTCGCGAACGATCGAATGCGACGACCTCAACGCCAGCAATGAAGGTGGCGTTGGATTGGTCTTCCCCACCCCACTCCACGTCGATGAGCCGCGTGGCTTGCTCTGCCATCAGTGACACGGCGTTGGCGCAATCGCTTCGGTGCACGCTCACACCGCGACCGCGGGTGACAAAGCCAATAATGTCGTCACCAGGCACTGGAGTGCAGCAGTTAGCGAGTCGGACCATGACGTCGTCAAGGCCCTCAACGTGGACGCCCACCGTGGTTGCCCCGTCGTCGCGCTGTTCGCGGCGCGGTGTGTCGACCGTTGACGGCAACTGCTCGTCTTCCTCGCCGGTTCGGAACCTGCGGGCGATCTTCTGCGCAACGCTCTGCGCAGACACGTGGTGCTCTCCGACACCCTGGAGCATTGCGTCGAGATCGGCGTAGCTCAACTCAGCAACGACCGCCTCGAGTTGCGGTGACTTCCAGATCCGCTGCACCGGCAGTCCTTCACGTCGGAGACGGTCGCTGAGATCGTCGCGGCCCGCCTCAATCGTGTCGAGGCGACGCTCCCGGCTGAACCACTGGCGGATCTTGTTCCGAGCTCGTGGGGACACCACGAAGGCCAACCAGTCTTGGGACGGACCAGCTGTTTCGATCTTTGAAGTGAAAATTTCGACGTTGTCACCACTCTGCACGGTGTTATCGAGCGGAACCAACCGGCCGTTGATCTTGCTTCCGATGCAGGCATGGCCGACCTCGGTGTGCACCGCATAAGCGAAATCAACAGTGGTGGAGCCGACCGGCAGCGTGATGACCCGGCCCTTCGGCGTGAAGACAAAAACCTCATCTTGCTCAAGGTCAGTTTTGAGGCTCTCCATGAACTGAGCAGGATCGGAGACCTCTTCTTGCCAGTCTATGATGCGGTTAAGCCAGTCGATGTCTTGTGTGCTGTCGGTGCCGTCCTTATACGCCCAGTGAGCAGCGACGCCCCATTCGGCACGCTGGTGCATTTCTCTCGTCCGAATCTGCACTTCGATCGGTTTGCCGGCGGGTCCGATGACCGTGGTGTGCAAGCTCTGGTACAGGTTGAACTTGGGCATCGCGATGTAATCCTTGAACCGGCCAACAATGGGTCGCCAACGACCGTGGATGCAGCCGAGTGCTGCGTAACAATCCTTCATTGAGGGCACGATGACCCGAACCGCAATAAGGTCGAAGATTTCGTCGAATTCGCGACTTTTCACCACCATCTTTTCGTAGATGCTCCAGAGGTGTTTACCTCGACCGGTGACTTCGGCGTCGATGCCCAGTTCTCCGAGCCGAGACCGAACCTCGGCGACCGACTTGGCAAGATACATGTCACGCTCAGGCGTTCGACTGCTTACAAGATGATCGAGTTCAGCGAACCGTTTTGGATGCAGAGCTGAGAACGACAGATCCTCAAGCTGTTGCTTCATCTCCTGCATCCCAAGGCGATGGGCCAGCGGGGCATAAATATCAAGCGTTTCTTGTGCCTTTTGCTGCTGCTTCTCTAGCGGCATCGCGGCAATTGTTCGCATATTGTGCAACCGGTCAGCAAGCTTGATCACCAACACGCGCAGATCTTTCGCCATAGCGACAAGCATCTTGCGCATTGTCGCCGCCTGCTGCTCTTCACGACTGTCGAATCGAATGCGCTCAAGTTTCGTGACCCCGTCCACAATGACGGCGACCTCGTCGCCGAAGTCACGCTGCACATCAGCCACGGTGATCTCTGTGTCTTCAACCGCATCGTGGAGCAGCGCCGCAACGACAGACACTTCGTCAAGCCCGATGTCGGCGACGATGCATGCCACAGCTAACGGGTGGTTTATGTAGCTCTCTCCAGAACCTCGCCGCTGCAACCCGTGCGCAGTTGCGGCGACCCGGTAAGCCCGGTTAATCGTAGTGGTCGATGCGCGAGGATGCCGGCGTCGATACGCCGCAAGAAGCGGACCGAGCTCAGACGCGGTCGGCATGGTCGGCGTTCGCCTCCAGGGCAAGACTCTGTCGACCGTTCCCATGATCAGTAGTGGAGCAACGCCTGCGTCGTCCGTTCGCCGAGTTTCGCTCGACCGCCGAGACTTTCGATCTCGAGCAAGAAAGCTAGACCAGCCACCACGCCACCGAGTATTTCAACGAGCTTTGCAGTTGCTGCGGCCGTTCCACCTGTGGCGAGAACGTCATCCACGATCAAAATCTGTTCGCCTGGATGAATCGCATCGCGATGAATCTCGAGCTTGTCAGACCCATATTCGAGGTTGTATTCCTCACGGACAACTGCCCACGGCAACTTGCCGGCTTTGCGAACCGGTACGAATCCGGCACCTACCCGATAAGCAACCGCCGCTCCGAAGATGAAGCCTCTAGCCTCAATGCCGACAACCCGATCGATTTGGGTGCCTTCGAACCTTGCGGCCATGGCGTCAACTGATTGGGTGAGCGCTGTCGAATCGCCCAACAGAGGGGTGATGTCGCGGAACGTGACCCCCGCTACGGGATAGTCGGCAATGTCGCGGACAAAGCTGCGAAGTGCGCCGTGTTCAGCTCTCATGTGCTGAGGTTATCTGCCGCGTTGGTCAGCGGCGCTTCTTCTTACGTGGTCGCGGCGGATGGGTGAGGAGTTTGCCTGCCGGTTCAACGATGGTTACGGACGTGTCGTCGCCGTCACGATCATCGTCGTTGTCGCCCTCAACATCGGTCGGTGCCGCGGCTACACGCCCGGTGACTCCGGAACCGATGACTGCAGCGCGCAAGTTGTCGCCAGTCAGGCGTTCGCGGCGGGCTTTACGGCCGACATTTGCCTTCAGGGCTGCAAGCAGTGGCGTGGCCACAAAGATTGAGGAGTAGATCCCAGAAATCATGCCAATCAGCAGCGCCAGCGCAAACTCGCGCAGCGTTACGGCGCCGAGGAGACCGGAGCCGATCAGCAGCAAAGAAATCACGGGAAGAATCGAAGAGATGCTGGTGTTGATGGAGCGCATCAATACTTGGTTCATCGAAATGTTGACGATGTCCTCGTATGGCATCCGGACGCCGGCGTACTTGCCCTCATTTTCCTGCACTCGGTCGAAGACGACGATCGTGTCGTACAGCGAATAGCCGAGAATAGTAAGGAAGGCGATAACGGTCGCAGGGGTCACCTCGAAGCCAAGCACCGAATAGACCCCAACCACGACGATGACGTCATGGACCATCGCTGCAAGGGCGGCCACCGCCATGCGGTACTCAAATCGGATCGAAATGAAAATCGAGACGATGATCAAGAAGATCACGAGCGCCCGAACGGCCTTATCGGTGATTTCACCGCCCCAAGTGGAACTGGTAAAGGAGAAACTGATCTCTTCGGGGTCAACGCCAGCTCGTTCTGCAAAGCCATTGGTCAGGTCCAAGGCAACATCGCGGCTGACTTCTTCGATTTGAATCGTGACTACGTCGGTTGTCTCACCCGAGCGACGTTGTATGCGTGCCCCGGTCGTCGAGACACCATTTTCTTCGAGCACGTCCGCTGCGTCGTCGGTCGTGAAGTCCTCGCTTGCTGGAACATCCCAGGCGTCGCCACCTTCAAAATCGAGCCCAAGATTCAGGCCTCTGGTGAACAGCGACAAAAGCGTGACAACGATCACCACGATGGCCACGATCAGTCCAATGCGGCGCTTGCCGTAAAAGTCGACCGCAGTCTGTCCACGGAAGAGCCGGCCGGGGCCGCTGGATGCGATGTAGTCCCCGCGACTCATGACGCTGCTACCTCCAGCCCGAAGGCGCGTTTGCCGACCATGAACTTACTTCTCGCCAAAAGAAGAACCGCCGGCCGGGTAAAGAAGAAACACACGAAGAGGTCGCAGATCGTAGTGATGCCGAGGTACAGGGCGAAACCACGCACGGACCCAACGCTGAGAGAGAACAAGATGACGGCACCAATCACCGAGACAAGGTCTGCGGACCAGATAGTGCGCCACGTGCTGTTGAAACTTCGCGGTGCGGCATTACGCAGCGTTCGACCGTTGCGGATTTCGTCTTTCATGCGCTCGAAGAACACCACGTAGCTGTCAACGGTGACACCGATCGCAACGATGATGCCGGTGATGCCGGCGAGGCTGAGTGCGTAATTCGTCGCTCCCGAAACAAATGACGCAGCGCTGTAAACCGTCATTCCCCAAATGGCAAGACCACCGATGATGACAAGCGCTAGCTGGCGGTAGTAGAAGACGAGGAAAACGAGCACCAGAGCAAGACCTATGAGACCGGAAATAATCGCAGCCTTTAACGAGTCCCCACCGGCAGACGCCGAGACGGTGCGGGTCTCTTGCGGCGTGACCTGAACCGGGAACGCTCCTCGATTGAGCACGTCAGCAAGCTGTTCGGCTTCTTCTTGACTAAAACTGCCAGTAATCGAGACATTTCCGTCGAAGACCGGAGTATTAACCACCGGCGCTGATTGCACCACGCCATCCAGCACGATGGCAATCTGGCCGGGACGCGATGCGCCGTTTACGTCAGTCCCGGTCGACGGGCACGTCGGGAGCTGATTGAAACACTGAGCTGCCAGGGAGTTCCACGCTGCTTCACCATCGCTGCGCAGCTCAACGTTCACACTGAATCCACCGAATTGACCAAGCGCCACCGAGGCGCTGTCCCGCTTGAACACTTCACCGCTGGCCTGCGCTGGACCGGCACACACTGCACTGCCATCAAGCGTCGGCAGAAACTCTGCATCGTTCGCAAACAGGGCAGGTACAGGCGGCACAACATCATCGGACTCCGGTTCGGGAGTCGACCGGCGGAAACCATTCGGCTCGACGTCATCTGTGATTTCGGGATCAGTAATGGGAGCGGAGCAGTCGGACAAATTGACTACAGGCCGGAGCTCGACAATGCCGGACACGCTGACGCTGCGCAAGGCCTCTTCTTTGTCCTTCACTCCAGGAAGGTCGACAACGATGTTCGAACCCTGCACGCGCACGTCGGGCTCAGCGACGCCGCTCCGTTCAAGCGAGGATCGGACAAGATCTCGAATGACCAGCAGGTCAGCTTCAGATGCACCTTCCTCAGGAGCTAAAATTACCGAGAGCCCGCCCTGAAGATCAAGACCGAGGATGGGCTTGTTGTCGGTGGCGAGATTGAAAGCCAAGGCACCTACAACGGCAATGATCGTGCCGATTAGCGAAATCCAGAGGCGTCGTTTCATCAGCTACTGGTGTCGTCGTTCGTCACCGCATCAAGAGCATCACCGTCGTCCGAGTCGCTCGCAGTGGTAGCCGTCCCGCTGTCAGCGTCATCGCTGCGATCAGCTACCTCGACATTGTCGTCGGGGGTGACGACGTTCTGTATCGCAGCGCGCGCCACGCGGATTTGCACATCGTGCTCGTCATCGATTTCTAGCCAGAATCGATTCGGCCCATCTTCTCCAGTAATTGTGCCGAAAATACCTGATGTGGTCACTACCTCGTGACCGACCTCAATTGATTGCTGCACGTCTTGTTGCTGGCGCATCCGCTTACGTTGCGGCCGGATCATGAGGAAATACATCGCAGCAAGGATGAGCGGCAGGAAAAGATACGACAGAATCGAACTCCCTGATCCGCCGTCGGCGTTGGCGAAAAGAGCGCCGGTGAATGAGGTCGCAAAGGTGGAGGGCATAACGGCGAGCGATCCTACCGGCGTATGAGGCCAGAGACCGATCATGCTGGATTGCGTTGATTACTCCCAGACATCAAGCACGTCGCGTCGCAGCGTGTCAAATGAGCCATCGGCGATCGCAGCACGCATCTGGTGCATCAGATTAAAGGTCCACGCGACATTGTGAATAGACAGCAGGCGCGAAGCTGTCGGCTCACCGACCTGCAGCAGATGTCGGATGTAACCCCGGCTATGTCGGGCGCAGACCTCACACGGGCACTGCTCATCCAGTGGTTCGTCAAGTTCAGCATTTCGGGCGGCTTTGGCTTGGAACCGGCCTGTCGATGTAAGAGCAGTTCCATGCCGGCCCAGTCGTGTCTGCATCACGCAGTCGAACTGGTCCACTCCGAGTGCAACCGCTTCGATCAGAGAAGCAGGGTCGCCAACTCCCATTAGGTAGCGCGGCTGATCGGCTGGAAGGTGCTCGATTGCTGAAGCCAGCGCCGGAAGCATTTCTTGGCGCGACTCCCCGACAGACAAGCCGCCAATTCCGTACCCGTCAAAGCCGACGTCGACGGTCCGCTGAGCACTCTCGGCACGCATCGCCGGACTGACGCCACCCTGGACGATCCCGAACAGCGCCTGATCCGGCCGCGTATGCGCTGCCTTGGCCCGCTGGGCCCACGCATGCGTTCGCTCGACCGCCAGGCGGATGACCTCGGGCGGACTCGGCAGCGGCGGACAGACGTCGAGCACCATCTGAATGTCTGCGCCTAACTGTTGTTGCAAGGTAACGGCAACTTCGGGCGTAAAACGATGTGACGAGCCGTCGTAGGTACTTTTGAACGTCACGCCGTCGTCGTCGACTTTCGGATCAAGCGAGAAGACCTGAAAGCCACCCGAGTCAGTCAGTGTCATCCCATCCCAACCGGTGAAGGGCCCGAGTCCACCAAACCGCTCGATGAGATCAGCTCCAGGTCGCAACATCAGGTGGTATGTGTTGCCGAGCACGATTTCGGCGCCAAGTCGGTCGTAATCGGCAGCACTGAAATACTTGATAGCGCCGCGGGTACCCACTGGCATGAACAGCGGCGTCTTATACGTTCCGCGTGCCGTGCTGGCAGATCCAGTCCGGGCTGCACCGTGCGTGGCGCTGACGTCGAGGTTGACCCTGTGCACGCCTAAAGGTTAGGGGTGCTGCGACCGAGACCGCTCAATCAACATGGCATCACCAAATGAGAGAAATCGATACTCCTCGCGCAGCGCCTCGGCGTAGAGACTGCGCCACCCTGGTCCGAAAAACGCGTCGATCATCATCAGCAATGTCGTTTTTGGCAGATGAAAGTTTGTCATCAGCACATCGATCAGTTGCCAGTCAAAACCCTCATGGATGAATAACTTCGTTCGCCCAGCTAACTCACCGGTCTTTGCTGCAGACTCGAGTGCGCGAACTGCGGTGGTACCTACTGCGACTAACCGCCCGCCCTGCTTGCGAGTCCGCAAACATGCCTCCATAGTTTCAGGTGGCACCCGATACCGCTCCGTATGCATCGGGTGGTCGAGTGGGTTCTCGGTGCTGATCGGCTGAAATGTGTCGAGCCCAACAATAAGTTCAACGGCAACGCGATCGATCCCCCGTGCTGCGAGTCGGCTGAACAGCTCAGGAGTGAAATGCAAACCAGCAGTCGGTGCTGCAGCGCTTCCAGGCGTGGCAGCGAATACGGTTTGGTAACGATCCGGATCATCGAGTACCGCAGTAATGTACGGCGGTAATGGCATCTGACCGTGCTGCTCAAGGAGCTGAAGCGGGTCGGCGTCGCCGAGTAGGTTTACGAAGAAGGTGTCCCCTGCGGCCGTCCGTTCGCCAATTTTGATGAGTGGCACGCCGTCGGCAAAAAGGCACTCTCGGACTTTCAACTTTTTACCCGGACGGATCAGGGCCTCCCACACTCGTCTGTCCGGATCAATCGTCTCGAGCAGCAGGACCTCTGCTGCCCCACCGGTCGAGCGGCTGAGCTTGAGGCGGGCAGGAATCACTCGTGTTTCGTTGACCACGAGCAGGTCGCCTGGCTGCAGCAGGTCAGGCAAATCACTGACGTGTCGATGTTGGACGGGGTTTCCCGCCACTAGAAGGCGTGCAGCGTCACGCGGAGTGATCGGTACCTGCGCAATACGCTCATCCGGGAGGACGTAGTCGAAGTCGGAAAGCTGCACTCAGGTCAATGCTAGGAGCGAGCAACAAAAGTTCAGTCGAAGAGAGAGCCGTTTTGAACTTTCGCAGGTGCCGTGATGCCCACGTGGTCGTATGCCGCAGCGAGCGCTATTCGACCTCGCGGAGTGCGAGCGATCATTCCCTGCGTGATGAGGAACGGTTCGTAGACGTCCTCGACGGTTTCCGGCTGCTCGCCAACGCTAATCGCCAATGTCGACAAGCCGACAGGTCCCCCATGAAACTGCTTGCACAGCGCCACGAGCAAGGCCCGATCGACCTTGTCGAGCCCGCGGTTGTCAACGCCGAAGAGCGCTAGCCCTTCTTCTGCCACCTTTGCGGTTATCGATCCGTCTGCGCGCACTTCGGCGAAGTCGCGCACACGTCGCAGTAGCCGGTTTGCGATACGCGGTGTGCCGCGGGACCGTCGAGCAATTTCGGAAGCGCCCTGCAGATCGATTGAGATATCAAAAATCCCGGCCGCTCGCACGACGATTGCTTGCAGTTCGTTGTGGTCGTAGTAGTCAAGCCGCGCCACCAGACCGAACCGGTCACGAAGCGGACCAGTGATCATGCCGGTCCGGGTGGTGGCGCCGACAAGCGTGAAGGGCGGCATCGTGAGACGGATACTCGAGGCTGCAGGCCCCTTTCCAACCACGATGTCGAGCTGAAAGTCCTCCATCGCCGGGTAAAGGATTTCTTCGACGACCCGGTTGAGCCGGTGGATTTCGTCGATGAACAGCACGTCGTGGTCTTCAAGTTTGGTGAGGATTGCTGCGAGGTCTCCGGCTCGTTCAAGGGCCGGACCCGAAGTGATGTGTAACTGAGTGCCCATCTCCGTTGCCACAATGCCGGCCAACGTGGTCTTGCCAAGTCCGGGTGGACCGGCGAACAGCAGGTGATCAACCGGCTGTTCCCGGCGCCGAGCTGCCTCCATTACGATCGCAAGATGCTCTTTGAGCTCATGCTGGCCAATGAAGTCATCGAGCGCCCGGGGGCGAATACCGTCCTCCAGTTCGACCTCACCGACATTGATCTCGTGGCCGACTCCGGGGTCGAGGAATTCATCACGCATGGTGCAGCACTCCGTTTCAGCTCTGGGTCAGCTCTTGGACAATGTCTTGAGTGCGTCACGCAACAAAGTGGCCGAGTCCGCATCACTCGGTAGTTGACGCAAGACATTGCGGATCTCATCAGTTCCATAGCCGAGGCCTGCGAGCGCCTCGCGAACATCTGCAACGCTTGAATGACCGCCAGCGGTACCTGATCCGTTTCCATCAAGTACATCGAGTGACAACCGATTTTTTAGCTCGACGATGAGCCGTTCTGCAGTCTTTTTGCCGACCTTAGGCACCAGCTGCAACGCAGCGATGTCATTATTGGTAACGATGTCGACCAGCGAAGCTGGCGGGTGCGTGGCCAGCACCGACATCGCCATAGCCGGGCCAACCCCATGAGTCGCAAGCAGAATCTGGAACGTCGCTTTGTCCTCTTTTGAGGTGAACCCAAACAAGGTCTGTGCGTCTTCACGGATGTGATGGTGAATCAGCAGGAAAGTGGGGGTTCCGGGCTCAAGTTCGGGGATCACACGTTGCGACACACTGACGAGGTAGCCAACGCCTCCGGCTTCGAGAAGGACCGTACCGTCAACATTGCGGTCAAGAATCTCTCCGCGGAGCGACCCGATCATGAGCTTGCCGCCTGCCGGAGGCTGCGCCCGATCGGCGACATGGCGAGATGGCAGAGTGCCAATGCCGCTGCATCTGCGGCGTCGGCTGGTCGAGGCAGCGTGGTCAGCTTCAGGCGAGCCTGCACCATCTTCTGCACCTGTTCCTTGCCGGCGCCACCCCAGCCGGCGACAGCGTCTTTAACTTGGTTAGGAGTGTATTGGATGACCTCACAACCCGCTAGCGCCGCTTCGGCGAGCGCTAGGCCGCTCGCCTGACCGACGCTCATGGCGGTACGAACATTGACCTGGAAGAACACCTGCTCAACAGCAACGGCCTTGGGCTTAAATTCGGCGATCAGAGCTGCGAACTCGGTCCTTAAGGCGCCGAGCCGCTGCGGTAGCGGATCGGTCTTCGGTGTTCGAATGACTCCCATCGACACCGCAGTTGCCGAGCCAGGGCCTCGCCCGTCGATGACGGCAAAGCCACACCGGGTGAGGCCAGGGTCGATACCAAGTACTCGGGTAGTCACCCCTGAGCTGGTATCGACGCTATTTGCGAACATAGGTTCGTAGCGTACTAGGTTGAGCCGTCAGGAAGTGAGTTTCTCTAACTCGTCGACTAATTCGCTCAGGGGGCGATACGTAAGTCCTGCGATGGCTCGGTGAACGTAACGAACGATGCCGTCGCGGTCAATGATAAACACGCTCCGTCGAGGATAGCCGAGCGGCCCTAACGTCCCGTATGTCTCCGCAACTGATTTATCGACGTCTGCAAGCAGCGGAAATGCAAATTTGTGCTTACCGGCGAAGTCTTCGTGACTTGTCACGTTCTGTGCCGAGATTGCTAGTACCTGCGCATCAAGGTTGGCGAACTGCTCGAGACCTTCGTTGTAGCTGTTGAGCTGCTTCGTACAGACCGGCGAGTCGTCTCCCGGGTAAAACACAAGGACGACCAACTTGTTGGCAAACTCGGCCAAGGAGTAGCTGCGTCCGCCCGTACCCGGCAAATCGAAGTCAGGAGCGGTTTCACCGATTGAGAGGCTCACTCGGCCACCTCTTCCATTAAGTCATCGCTCATATCGAAGTTCGAAAAGACGTCCTGAACGTCGTCGTTGTCTTCGAGCGCTTCGAGAATTCGAAGGATCGCTTTGGCATCTTTCACGTCGGTGACTGGTACGAGGTTCTCGGCCATCATGGGCGAATCCGCGGACTGCACCGTAAATCCTCCGGTCTCGAGCGCCATTTTGATCTCATACACCGGCGACGGGTCCGACGTCACCTGGAAGGCTTCACCCACCCGCACCATGTCTTCGGCGCCTGCTTCAAGAGCCGCCATCATCAGTTCGTCTTCATCGGCACTCGCGCTGACCATGATGACGCCTTTGCGGGCAAACTGCCAGCCCACTGCTCCGGGCTCGGCCATCGACCCGCCGAGCTTGCTGAAAATCTGACGGATGTCAGCGCCCGACCGATTGCGATTGTCGGTGAGAACGTCGATCATGAGGGCTGCTCCGCCTGGAGCGTATCCCTCGTACATGATGCTCTCGTAGGCATTTCCTTCAGCGTTTCCGCTTCCCCGTTTGACAGCACGATCGATTGCTTCGTTGGTCATCTGCGCCGCCTTAGCCTTCTGGACGGCCGTTCTGAGTGTCGGGTTCATGTCGACGTCGCCGCCGCCCTTGGCGGCGACCTCTATCTGGCGGGCAAGTTTGGCGAAGAGCTTGCCGCGCTTTGCGTCAGTGGCTCCTTTTTTATGCTTGATTGTTGCCCATTTGGAATGGCCGGACATACGAGGATCCCTTTGTTTTCAGTTTCCGTTTAGTTGAGCGACGAACAGTTCGTGGAGACGGGTGTCGTGAGTCAGTTCCGGGTGGAATGCTGCCACCGTACAGGTTCCGTCCCGAACGAGAACAGGAACGCCGTCGTGGGTCGCCAGGATGTCAACTGCAGCGCCGACATGCTCTACCCGAGGTGCCCGGATAAACACTGCGTGAAAGGGGGATGCAAGCCCGGCGACGTTGAGATCCGTTTCGAAGCTGTCAAGCTGGCGGCCGTACCCGTTGCGGCGCACCGTGACGTCGACCAAGTCGAAACCACGCTGATCTGGTCGACCATCAAGCACATTCGAAGCGCAAAGAATCATCCCGGCACAGGTACCAAAGACCGGCATCCCGTCAACGAACAAGTCACCCAACGGTTCTCTGAGACCACTGGTGTCGAGGAGCATCGACATAGTTGTACTTTCACCGCCGGGCAAAATGAGGGCATCAACACCTTTCAGATGCTCAGGCTGCGTGACTGGGCGCGCTTTGACGTTTAGCGAAGCGAGGCGATCGAGATGAGTCGAGAACGCGCCCTGCAGTGCCAGCACCCCGACCACTGGGCCGGGAGACTCAGCGGATCGATTCACCAACCGCGTTCGGCGTACTTAACGTTGATTTCGTCCATCCCGATGCCAGTCATTGGGGCACCGAGGCCTCGGCTGACCTTAGCCAGGATGTCGGCGTCTTGGTAGTGAGTCGTTGCTTCGACGATCGCCTTCGCACGCGGCGATGGGTCATCAGACTTGAAGATGCCTGAACCGACAAAGACAGCATCTGCACCGAGTTGCATTGCAAGCGCTGCGTCGGCGGGCGTTGCGAGACCTCCGGCACAGAACAGCGGCACCGGAAGCTTGCCGGTCTGCGCGATCTCCTGCACGAGCGGCAGCGGCGCCTGCAGGTCTTTGGCCCAGCCGAACAACTCAGCTTCATCTGCCTGCGTTATGCGTTTAACGTCGCCGAGGATCGACCGAAGATGGCGGACCGCTTCGACGACGTTACCCGTCCCGGCTTCACCCTTCGAACGGATCATCGCTGCGCCTTCGGAAATACGCCTCAGCGCTTCACCGAGGTTGGTCGCGCCGCACACAAATGGCACATCGAATGCCATCTTGTCAATGTGGTAAGCCTCGTCGGCGGGGGTCAGAACTTCGGACTCGTCGATAAAGTCGACGCCCAACGATTGGATGATCTGCGCTTCGACAAAGTGACCGATGCGCACTTTCGCCATTACCGGTATCGAACACACGGCCTGGATGCCGTCGATCATCTCAGGGTCGCTCATTCGGGCCACACCGCCATCGACTCGGATGTCGGCCGGAACCCGCTCTAGCGCCATTACGGCAACAGCACCAGCGTCTTCTGCGACTTTAGCTTGCTCGGGGTTTACGACGTCCATGATGACGCCGCCCTTCATCATTTCGGCCAACCCCCGCTTGACGGGGAACGTTCCGGTGCTTTCAGAGCTCATAGGTACAGGCTACTTTCGCTGAACCGAACCCGCCCGATCGTTTGTCAGGAAACTTCGAAGAGTGGTATCTCGCCTGGCGTGCTGACCTCGACTAGCTCGACCCACGTCTGCCCGGGGGTCAATGCGATGATCTGCTCGCCGTCGATTGTCAACATAAACGGTGAGGTCGCAAGTTCACGGCTCCAGGTGCCAGAGAGGTACTCACCATTGCTAAAGACCGACACACGGCCCGAGCCGACGGTGATCGCTTCTGGGGAGTTCGCATCGATGGCGCTCTGGCGATAGTCGACGCCGAGAACCACGACGTTTTCAGCTCCGATCCGTCCGTAGGTCTTGTCGACGTGCGCTTCGCCCTCCTGAGAGCGCTCGTAGCGTTGTTCTTCGTCGTTCCAGGTCCACTCGATGTCGATGCTGCCGATCGAGAACGACACATTCGCCCCGGGAGCACCTGCGAACACCTGGCCGTTATTGAGGTAGCCAAACTGCGCTGGAGGAGCGCCTGGGTGGCCTTCTGGCGTGAGCGCATACAGCGCTTCGGAGTTGGAGTACAGATTGTGGGGTGCGGATCCTGGACCCCGGTAATAGCTGCCTGAGTTTCTCGGAGCACCAATGTCGACCAATGGCGATGATCGAACCAATGCTGTAACCCCAGCGTTGCCGCCGCTCCATGCGAACAGAGGCTCATTGAATGAGCTGAGCAAGGCGACGTCTTGCTCACGG
>PASB01000053.1 GCA_002711735.1 Ilumatobacter sp. | reverse complement strand
TGTAAGGCGTTGAAACGCTGTCGGTGGGTACTTGCCCCACAGGTTTCGTGACGCGCGATCTAGCGCGAGCGTTAGTCGAGCATTGAGGCAGCGGAGTACGCGCCGCGCACAGGAGCTGGCGCCTCAGCCCGAATGCGATCGAACTCACCTCGCGTCATCGTGTCATGCCAGCTACTGCGCCGGCCTGAACACTGGCTACCAGCCCTCACGCTCTTAGGTCGCCTCGCTGACCGATACGAACGCTGATACGCCCGATTCGCCTCTAGGCACTCTGCACAGCGGCATCGGTGCGGGGGCTGATATCTAGCGCGGCTGCCATGTTCGGGGACTTTGCTCACGATCTACATTCTGCCACGGCCTGCCGTGATAAGCCCTCAATAAGCCCTCAAACGGCCAACTGGCGAAAACAACAAAACCCCCGCCGACGCTTTAGGTGCATCTAGCAGGGGTTTTAGGTGGGCGCAGAGGGACTCGAACCCCCGACATCTGGCATGTAAAGCCAGCGCTCTAGCCAACTGAGCTATGCGCCCTGAAACAGGGGCTGAGTGTAGCGGCGTCGCCCGCTACCCAAGTCCCCGCAAAGACACCAGGGGCCCGCTCCAACCCGATGGGTAAAGAATCGGCTCGTCTCTCTCGTTCCTGCTGCCATCCGATTTACCGAAGCACAAATTGCGAGATCAAAGCTCTTACGCCGCAAACGCTCCACCGCCACTATTTGGTTGAGTCCATGCGAGAGTCCACCATGAGTCCAGCATCGGGTCTGGCTCGGTCGGCTAGTTAAATCCCATCCCACTGACGGGGCCGGCGGATCCTACAAACCCTTTCGCATCCGGGCTGCAGTCAACTCGCTGAGCAGACTCTCGCTGGATGCTGCGACCGGGGTGCGCCGCTCAAAATGATTGAGCACGGTGAGGTTGCGCCCAAGCGCGTCAACCGCACAACCGCCAGCTTCCTCCAGAATCAAGACCGACGCCAAGTAATCCCACACACCATGAGAATCCGTGGTGGTGTCGACGTAACCGCCAAAACCACCGCGTGCCACCGCTGCAATGTCAAGCGCTGCCGCCCCCAAGGCACGGAATTGCTGCCAACCCCAGTGCTTTGGCGGCAAACCGTTCACGGCGATGATCGACTCCGAAAGTGACGACCGCGGACCGACTGAAATCGGCCGACCATTCTGTTTTGCCCCGCACCCCCGCACTGCTGTGTACCGGTCACCCGTAGCAAGATTGCTCACCATCGCCACCGTCGGCACGCCATCGCTGACCAAGCACATCGCCGTCGCGCACCACGGCAGCCCCAGACTGGCGTTCGACGACCCATCGAGGGGATCGACGACCACAACATCGCGTCCGAGTTCGTCTCCCTGCTGCTGCAGCCCCGATTCCTCTGATAGCACGTCGAAACCCGCCCCACGCAGGGGCTGGACACAGACGTCGTCAACGTCAAGATCAATCGCGTATTGCCCGGAACGCAGCCCAGACGCGCTCCAATTCGTGTTCGCCCGAACTACCTCGGCAGCACGGTCACAGACCGACGCGAACAGATCAAGCGTCGCCCTCGCCGCAACCGGTGTTACAGAAGCATCACTGTTGTTAGTCGACTCCACGCTACGGACGGTAGTGTCCCGGGCGATGGCAGTCATCGACGTTGCAGGATTCATTGCCGATGTGAAGAGCCAGGCCATCGACTCGGGCTTTCATGTCCACGACGAACGACATTTCGTCGAAACGTATTCGCTTCGCCAGCTGTGGGAGGTCGACCTCCACCCTGAGGAAGCTTGCTCGGGCCCAATCGACCTTCACCTCTCACTTGATGTCGACCCCAGGGCAATGCTCGGATTCGAAGATGAGGTCATGAAAATCGACGACCTCGACGACCCACCACCGCACGGATTCAGCTTTCCACTTTTGTTCACGTGGACGTTGCCACCCCTTCCCGAACCACCTGACTTGCTGGTACTTGCTACTGACCTTGCTGGCATCGGCGGCATGGACCTCCCCGTCGAGGTGTCCGCCATCGACTCATTCCCGAGCGTCACTGACGCGCCGGAGCGAAGCCTCTCCATGGTCGCCAAAATGACTGTTGACCTCGCTGACGTCTACATGAACCAGGACCAAGCCGTCACGACTGCACTTGACCGATGCAAACACGTCAGCCTCTACCTGCTCGAGCACGCACCCGCATGGCTCGGCGACTACTTACACTGAGCTCATGCGAGTTCATGAACTGATCGACATCCTCAGCGACCAACCGCCAGAGACCGAAGTCGAGATTGCCGTTGTCGCCCCTGTGGACGCAGACAATGATGACATCACGGTCGACCGCTACTTTGTCGACGGCGTGCTCCCCTGGCAAGACGCCGAGGATGACGAGGAGAGTGAAAATCCGGGCGAGCTCACCATTTGGCTCGTCGGCGGCGAAGAGCCCGACGTCAACGCCTTCCTAGACGCAATCGAACAACCCGATGCCTAAATATCACCGAAGGGACCTGTCCCGTCCGTGACTCCAGGGGTGTTAGCTCAGCTGGTTAGAGCAGCGGACTCATAATCCGTCGGTCCCGGGTTCGAGCCCCGGACGCCCCACCACTCACATCCACAACACCGAAAACGACGATGGCCCACCGGCATGCGGTGGGCCATCGTCGTTGGCTCCGGGGGTGGGGCTCGAACCCACGACAAGCGGATTAACAGTCCGCTGCTCTGCCAGCTGAGCTACCCCGGAAGGCAGAAGCCGAGGCGAGGTTATCGGTCAGAGACCGACGCTCCCACTATTGACCCGAGGTCTATTCAGCTTCAAGGAACTCTCTAAGGCGCTGGCTCCGTTGAGGGTGGCGGAGCTTGGCCAACGTCTTGGCCTCAATCTGGCGAATCCGCTCACGCGTCACACCAAATTCCTTGCCAACCTCCTCGAGCGTTTTGACCTGACCGCCGTCGAGGCCAAACCGCAGCCGGACAATGTCCTGCTCACGCTCTGAGAGTTCGCCGAGCACTTCACCGACAGCGTCAGACAGCATCCCCTTAGCCGCAGCATCGGCCGGGCTGATAACAGAGTCGTCTTGAATGAAGTCACCTAAGTTCGACTCATCTTCCTCGCCAACCGGTGAGTCGAGCGACAAGGGATCTTGGGAATATCGCAGCAGTTCACGAACTCGGTCCGGCTCAAGTTGGACGCGTACCGAGATCTCTTCAATGGTGGGTTCGCGCTCTAATTCTTGGTGCATCGAACGCTTCGCTCGCGTTACCCGGTTCATGTGCTCAACCATGTGGACTGGAATGCGAATCGTGCGGGCCTGATCTGCAATCGATCGTGTGATTGCTTGGCGAATCCACCAAGTGGCATACGTGGAGAATTTGAATCCTTTCGTGTAATCAAACTTGTCGACTGCCCGCATCAGGCCCAGATTTCCCTCTTGAATCAGATCAAGTAACTGCATACCGCGACCCGAATAACGCTTCGCAATACTGACGACAAGACGCAAATTGGCCTGCGTGAGTTCGCTCTTGGCTCGTTCACCCCGGGTGACCGCACGGGTAAGCATGCGCCCCTCGACACCGTCGATGGGCTTACCAGCCTCAACTGCTTCATCGATTTTTCCCGCAGCAATCAACCCCTCTTCGATCAACTGCGCCAAGCGGCGCTCATCGTCGGTCGTGAGTAAATCGACCTGACCGATTTCACGCAAGTACATCCGAACGGCATCAGAGGTACCTCCCTCGCCCCTCGGCGACGACTTCTTCGTCCGCCGCCCCCGCCGCCGACTAAGCAGCTTCTCGTCCGCGTCATCAGGAAGTGACGCCTCCACGACGTCGTCGAGGTGATCTGCGTGCCCCTCGACTGCATCATCGATTGCGATGCCGTGTTCAGCCATCTTCGACTGCACGTCGGCGAGCACGTCGCCGGTCAGCTCAACGTGACGCAGAACATGTGTCACGTCTTCGGCATGCACCTCACCAGATTCACGACCTTTGGCAACGAGCTTTTCCCATTCCTTAGACTCGACGCCCAGAAACGGCGCGCCGGAAACACTTTCTGTGACATCGCCAGCATCAGTGTTCCCCATCGGAGCGTTCCTCGGATCGTCGATGAAGCCAACCTAGCAATGACTCAGCTGCGGCCAGAGCGCGAGTCGACTCGGTGTCTTGAAGCGCTTCGACATCGAGGCGCGCCTGACGATCTTCGGCCATTCCCTCAGGGTCGATCACACGCACACGTTGCTGCAGCTCTCGACGGCAGGCTGCTCCAATCAATGTGCGAGCCTCGACGTCTGCGATGAGGTTGAGATCTGCCACAGCAGCACGTTCGAGGATGTCGACCGCATCAGGAGGGGCAATTTCAATCGCCTTTGAAAGATCTCCGCCAGCCTCGCCGAGGGCGATAAAGGCCATACGGTTGACGTCATCGTCGAAGAGCTCAACCAACAGCCAAGGTGCGATCGAGTCCCAGTCCTGAACGAGCAGCACGAGCGCAGCAAACTCTGCGTTCTGTATCGGACCTCGTGATCGCTTCTGCTGGACTTGAATCGCAGGGCGTCTGGTTCCGCGTTCGGCCAGACGGACCATGTCGCTGACCGGCATCGACAGCTCAGCAGCAACTTCGCCGGCGTAAAGCATACGGATCGACTTATTGGGATGCTCATTGACGACTGCCATTGCATCCTCAGCAAGCCGGACTCGATGCTCAGGTGAGTCCTTCGGCCGACCGCGCATCGTACGACCAAGCCTGAACTTGAGGAACGGCACCGGCTTGTCCACTGCTGCTACCAGAGCTTCGGGCTGCGACGAAGCCAAGTCGCCCGGATCCTTACCGTCAGGAAGCTGCGCTACCAGCACCTCGACCTTGTGCTTCTCTTCCCACTCGTAGAACCGTTCTGCGGCTCCCTGACCAGCAGCGTCGGCGTCAAATGACAGCACCACCTTGCTTGCGTACCGTTTGAGCAGACGTACGTGCTCCTCGGTAAGCGCCGTGCCACAGGTGGCTACAGCGCGAGGCACGCCGGCACGATGGAAACCGATCACGTCCGTATATCCCTCGCACACCACGACCTGGTCCTTCTTGGCAATGTCCGCCTTCGCCCAGTTCAATCCGTACAGCGTCTTGCTCTTCATGTAAATCGGTGTCTCTGAACTGTTTTTGTATTTTGCTGGGTCGTCAGAGCCGGGAAGGACACGTCCGCCAAAAGCAAGCGCTTCGCCGGATTCGGAGAAAATTGGGAACATCACACGACCGCGAAATGCGTCCTGCATCTTGTTGCGCCGATTCCGGAAGGACAGGCCAACATCCTGCATCACATCAGTAGGCGCACCAAGGTTGCGCGAAAGCTGATCCCAATCATCAGGAGCCCAACCGATTTTGAACTGCCGAGCGATATCGCCAGCTAGACCGCGCTTCCGCAGATAGTCGCGGGCGGCTCGGGCGTCAGGGGCTTCAAGCAGCCGCTGGTGGTACCACTCAACAGCGTCATTCATCGCCGCTGTCAGCTTCTTACGGCGCGAACGCTCTTCAGACTGCCCCGACGTTGTGTAGTTCAGTTGAATCCCAGCTTTAGCGGCAAGGTGTTCAACTGCACCCGGAAAGTCAAGATGTTCAATTTCTTGGATGAACGTGAAGACGTCACCACCCTTGTCGCAGCCAAAGCACTTGTAGCGGCCCCGTTCCTCGGTGACGTTGAACGAGCCGCTCTTCTCTGCGTGAAAGGGACACAAGCCGACCCAGTTCCGGCCGACCCGTTTAAGCGCTACGTACTGCTGAATAGTGTCGACAATCGACACCGTCGACCGCAGCCGATCAATATCTTCGTCAACGATCCCCATGCCTTCAGACTACGGCGTTGACCTTGTCACTGGGGGCGAATTGTCGGTGCCGTCACCACCACTGATAACCAGGCCCGCCGCGACTATGGCGACCACCGCAGCGATCGCCGCAAGCCACACGACCCTCGACGGCCGGCTGTCCCGAGGCGACAAGGGACGGTTGGCAAAGTCGTCGTCAAATTCGTTGGGATCGCCGAACCCAACGCTGCGAATGGACACGTGCCCCACAATTCGGTCGCAGCAGCACAGGCTCAGACACGAACAACCTCTTCGCTGAGGTCAGCGGCGTCGACAGCATCGTCGGCCAGAAAGTAGCCCTTGCCGACACCTGCACGAGAGGTTGCAGCAAACCCTGCCATGAGGGCCATAGCCGCTGCCTCAAATTGAGCGTGAACCACACCGTCAAAATCGACCGCAAACATTTAAAGAACTGCTCTCGCTCAATCTGGCACCGTGCCAATAACTGCGAGCCCAGCGATGACCGCCCGACGCAGTGACTCCGCTCCCGTTCGCTAAACCGTCAGCCCGGCAACGCCGGCAAGTTCTCAGGTGATCACGAGACCTCACGCGCCTTACAACGAACCGGACCGTCGGACTATCCCCCGTAGCATGGCCTTAATGTTGACGCTGCTCGGCTTCAAAGTCCATGTCCAGCCGGGCTTCGTGATGTTTATGGCGCTGATCGTCATCGTGTATGGGGATGAGTTCGGGTTGTGGCTGGCTGGGGCCATCGCAGCGTTCACGGTTATTCACGAACTCGGTCATGCCGTCGCAGCTCGCCAAAACGGCGCACATGCTGAAATTTCCCTCGGCTTTCTCGCCGGCTATGCGTCGTACATACCCACGCGCCCGATCTCACGTCTCGGCCACGCTGTCATCTCCTTCAGCGGACCAGGAATTCACATCGCCAGCAGCATGGCTCTGTTACTGGCTCTAGGTTCTAGCCCTTTGGACCCTTCGTCGTCCAATACCAGTGCTGCAACCTCAGCGATTTGGTGGGCCGGACCCGTCATCGGAGCACTCAACCTAGTCCCGATCTTGCCGTTGGATGGCGGTCACATCGTGTTACAGGCCCTCGACCGTCTGTTCCCCGGCCGGTCAGATCGCATCATGCTTCTGTTCTCCATCGCCGTGACCGGTATCGCTGCAGCGGTGATGTTTGTTAGCCCCGATCTCCGTGGCTTTGGAATTTTCATAGGGTTCTTGCTGGTCACTCAGCTTCAAATGCTGGGTGCCTCCAAGAAACCGCAGTCCCCCTGGATCTCTGCGAACAACGCGCTCGAAGCTGGCAAGAAGAACCGCGCCCGGCGATTACTGGTCTCCGCACTCAGCCACCCCCAATCCAACGGGGTGCCAATGGCACTCGCACTTGAGACCAATCAGCTTCGTGATTTAGTCCAGCTACTGCCTGACCCCAAGCCGTTTGGTGACCCCACCAACGAATACCTGCTCGCCAATGTCCTCATCTCGCTCGGCGAGTTCGAAGATGCAGCGCACTACGCAGCTGGCAGTTTCGAACGAAACCCGAACACGCTGAGTGCATCAGCAGTAGCGCGGGCGTCCGGAGCGCTGGGAGACAAAGACACAGCGATTGGCTGGTTACGTGCGGCTGCCAACGTCGGCACTTCACCCGCCGGGCTTGCGTCGGTGATCGACGGGTCTCCCGAGTTGGTCGAACTACGAGAGCACCCTGAGGTGCAGGCCATTCGCCGTGAGCTTACGCGCCTCTGACTAAGGCCTTAGTCGAGATGTGCAGGTAGACGACCAAGGTCACTGCCACGCTTCACGTAAGCCAGCGCCGTAGTACCGCTAACGCTGGTCACCTCGGCGAGACCGTCAATGCGCTGACCAGCTTTGGTGCCGTTAGGGACGTCGATGATTCGAAGTGTCTTCGGCGCATCAGCCCCACGGCTGTCCATTCGCTCAACCAGTTCCTGTCCGGGGTAGCAACCCTTAGTGAAGTTGACCGACAACGCTACGACGCCGGTCACTGCAGGAATCGTCTCACCTGAAACAATTTCCGCGCCCATTCGAGGCCAACCGGCAGCGATGCGCGCCGCTTCGTGGTCAGGTGACGGCGCCGAGTTCTCGGCGTGCGCCAAAGACGAATCAGCTTTGACGCGGATCTTGAATCGGTTGATTCGCGTTTCGAGTGTCTCGCCGAACCCTGCGTCCGTGTCAAGAAGAAACGCCGAGTCTGCCGTTCGAGTGATTCGGGCTAGGACGTCAATCTTCCCGTTCGGCGCAAGCACCAGCGTCCATCTTGTCTCAGCAATCTCGATGTCCCGAATCTCTTGAGAAATCTGCGACTGCAGATACTTGAGAGCATCATCACCTTCGACCGTGAGACGATCGCGGGCTGATTCGTCGATGAATGGCAGGTTGGCGGGGTTCTGCATCAATCTAGTCTGGACCAAGCCTGGCAATCTGGCACACTGCGTTGCGATGACCGATGATCACTTTGACGCGAACACAGATCGACAGGGGTTCGGCCGCGAAGGACTCGATCAACTTGCACAACGAGCTGTTGACGCTGTTCTGCGTCTCGTGCGACGGGCCTCAGCGCTTGCGGGCGGCATGTTGTTTCTGGCGACGGCGATCAGTGCGGGTGGGTTCTTCCTCGGTATCGCCACACTCGAAGGTGGCATCGAAACGGTGTGGGTCGTCCTCGCCTCTGTGTTTGCTTTGATCGCTATCACCTCAATGGCGACAGCCCTCTTACGTCTCCGGTCAGTGCGAAATAGCGCCGATGCGCTTCTCATCGAAATTCGCTCGTTACTTACCGGCAACAAACAAGCTCAACGTACCGTTATCGAGACCGTCGAATCGACTGAAGCATCACAAGAGGACAGTGTCGTTGCCGTTTCGCGCCAGTTCTTTTCTCTGCAGGGCGAAGTTAGCGATCGCTCTGGTCAGTTCAAAAGCCTCGGCGACGCACTCACCGCCCTGACCAGCTTTGCGGGGCTCATCGCCTTAGCAACTTTTATTACTTTCGTCTTCGCCGGCCTCAGCGTGATATTTCTGATCGCACTGGCCTTGCCTTAGTCAGGCCTGTGTGCCCGATTTGCGTCGCGCTGCTGTCATGCGGCGAGCCTCGGGGATCGCTGCCAGCAAAGCGGCAGCCTTGTTGCGGCACTCCAGGTTCTCGTCGTCCGATACTGAGTCGGCAACGACGCCCGCCCCCGCCTGCAGGCTCGCTGTTTTACCATCGCCCGTAACGAACATGGTGCGAATTGCGATGGCCGTGTCGAGGTTTCCGGACCAGTCGATGTAGCCGACCACTCCCCCATACGGGCCCCGCTTGACCGGCTCTAGCTCGTCAATAATCTCCATCGCGCGCACCTTCGGTGCACCAGAAAGCGTTCCTGCGGGCAACGTGGCGCGCAGCACATCAATCGGCCCAAGCCCATCACGCAATTCCCCCGAAACCTGGGAGGTCATATGCATTACATGGCTGTACCGCTCAAGCGTCATCAGTTCATCAACGTGCACCGTTCCGAACTTTGATACTCGGCCGACGTCGTTGCGGGCGAGGTCAACCAACATCACATGCTCGGCACGCTCTTTCGGATCCTCCTGCAACTCGGCCGCCATCAGGCGATCGTGCTCGTCGGTTTTTCCGCGCCGACGCGTGCCGGCGATCGGCCGGGACACCACCTTACGGTCGAGAAGTTGCACCATCGGCTCAGGCGAAGATCCTGCGATCGTTAGCTCATCGTGCTTGACGTAGTACATGTAGGGAGAGGGATTGACCTGCCGGAGCACGCGATAAAAGTCGAATGGATCTGCGCCGAGTTCGATGTCGTAACGTTGGGCCAGTACGACTTGAAAGATTTCGCCGGCAACGATGTAGTCCTTTGCCGCTTCGACCGCGCGTTGGTACATCCCGTTCGGCATCGTCGATTGGAGCGCAGGTAGGTCGTCTTCGAGAGACGGCGGGGCGACCGGCGTATACGGCAGCGGCTGCGCCAACTGTTTGACCGCTGCGGTGACTCGGTCAACTGCAGCGTCATAGGCCGCGTCAAGGTCAGCAGTGCTCAGGCCCAACGTGGGCACGCTTTCGATGAGATAGACCCGCTGTCGCCAGTGGTCGAACGCAGCAAGCGAACCGATAACAGACATCACAGCGTCGGGGTAGCTTCGGTCATCATTCGGGGTGTCAGGAAGGCGCTCGACCTCACGAACGATGTCGTAGCCGAGGAAGCCCATAATGCCTCCGTGTAGCGGCGGAAGATCAGGGAACGACGGACTGCTGTAGGCGCCGAGCAACGCCTCAAGCGCAGCGAGCATTCCGTCACCCGTCGGAATCCCATCCGGTGCCGGACCATCAATTTCTACGGTGCCGTCGCGCAGAACCAGAGTTGCCGACGGGTTGCGACCAACGAATGAAAAGCGAGCCCAACGTTCGGCGCCCTCAACAGACTCAAGCAGGAAACCGGGGCCGTCTCCAACGAGCTTGGTGTACGCAGCAACCGGCGTTTCGAGATCGGCGAGCAGTTCAGTCCACACCGGCACCACTGTGTGCTCAGCAGCGTGCTTACGGAACTCGGCCCGTGTCGGCTGGAACTGCATTAGCCGAAGCTGTTGAAGAAACAGGTTCGTGCACCGGTATGGCAGGCACCCGCTCCTTCCTGTTCGACCTTGAACAGCAGTGCGTCAGCATCACAGTCATAGAGCGCTTCTTTGACGAACTGGCGATCACCGCTGGTGTCGCCCTTGCGCCAAAGTTCTTGACGGCTGCGAGACCAGTAGACCATGCGTCCCTCTGTAAGGGTCATCTTCAACGACTCTTCGTTCATCCACGCAAGCATCAAGACGTCGCCGTTTTCGACGTCCTGGGCAATGGCCGTGATCAAGCCGTCGCTGTTGTACTTGAGTCCCGCCAACTGCTCGGCGGTCGCTGCGATCTTGGTCCCCTCAGGCATGAGTGCAGCCTACGGACACGGCGGCCGCTATAACCGGTCAGATTTCAGCTGTCGAGCATTTGTGACACTTGCACAGCAGACTTAACGTTCGTGAAGTTCGGTATATCTGCAAGCGCCTCACCTTGGTTTGCAAGGCCAGCTTGCATGGCTTCAATCGACTCGAAGTACAGGTTGCCCACCGCAATGTACGGCCCCTTAATCCCGGACTCAACGTCCCACCTGGCTGGCTTTATTGTCCGGTCCACGATTTCCATATGTTTGGTCTTGTAGTAGTCCATGTCGAATGTGGCATCGTCGCCACTCGGGTACATGACGCTAACTTTTATCATTAGTGGCTCCGCGGTTGAACTAAGAATTGCAAGCTAAACCATCCGCCCCTCCAAATTCTCAATGGACTACAGGTAAAGCCCTGTGGATGCTTCAATGCGCTCTGCTGCAACTGCATGGAGCTCACGCTCCCGAAGCATGACATAGTCCTCGCCCTGAACTTCAACCTCATACCGGTCGTCGGGACTGAACAAAACCTTGTCGCCAATCTCGCAGCTGCGAACGTTTTGGCCCTGAGCAACGACAGTCGCCCAGACAAGCCGTTTTTGCACCTGCGCCGTTGCCGGGATCACAATCCCACCCGATGACTTACGGTCAGTGCCGATGTCTGAGATCTTGACAAGCACGCGATCGTTCAGCATTTTGATCGGCAGCTTGTCGTCAACGCTTGATGTGGGGCTAGCCATGGGCGCCGAGGGTACCGTGGCATTGTCATGACGCGAACCGTGCAGTTCATCACCTCTGATGACGTAGCCCTCAACGGCGACCTGTCCGTCCCTGACACTCCCTGGGCCGCTGCAATTATCTGCCACCCGCACCCGCAGCACGGAGGCAACAGGTATAACGACGTGGTGCAGGCGCTCTTCGACGCACTCCCCAGCGCAGGAATAGCGGCGCTACGTTTCGACTTCCGGGAGGCGTTCGACCACGGCCGAGGTGAACAGCTTGATGCTGCGGCAGCAGTGGACGTCGTTTCCACCAGAGTGCCTGGCGTCCCTTTGTTCTCCGTCGGCTATTCCTTCGGCGCTGCGATAGCGCTCGGGATGAACGACGAACGCCTCGCAGCCAAGGTGCTTGTCGCTCCCCCGCTTGCTGCGATGGATGTGAATCGAGGCATGGACACTGCCACGCTCATCCTGACGCCCGCCCACGACCAGTTCTCACCTCCAGATGCAACTGAGGCAAAGATCTCGGGATGGCCGCAGACCAGCCACGAGACCATCACCTCAGCAGATCATTTTCTCGTTGGCCGCACGGCGAGCGTCACGGAACGCACCCTGCAATTCCTTACAGCTAATAATTGATGCCTGATTTTCTGCTGGCGAGTCGGCAGAAATCGCAAAGCGAGCCACGTACGAAGGGTCAGCGCTTCACGGCAGCCCGCATCTCTTCGTCGAGTTCGTCGGTCATCAACGGAATTACGTTGACAGCGGCAAAATTTTGCTCAACCTGGCTGACCTTCGACGCTCCAGTGATGACGCTAGAGACCATCGGGTGTTTAGCTGCCCAGGCAAGCGCCAGCTGCGCCATCGAGCAATCCAGGCGATCTGCGATGGGGCGCAGATTCTCGACCTGTGCGAGCGCGCTGCTGTCAGACAGACGATCCTGCAACCACTCGTAGCCGGCGAGAGCACCGCGGGAACCCGCCGGAATACCGTCTTTGTACTTCCCCGTGAGTAAGCCCGATGCCAACGGGCTCCAGATTGTGTTGCCGTAGCGGTAGTCCTCCCACAGCCGGGCATAGTTTTTCTCGACGTTGCGGCGCTCCAGCAGGTTGTATTGGCTCTGTTCGGTGACGGGCTTGTGCAGGTGGTGCTTGTCAGCGATTTCGATGGCGCCACGAATTTCTTCGGCTGTCCACTCGCTCGTTCCCCAGTAGGTGGCCTTGCCGGATGAGACAATGTCGCTCATTGCACGCACGACTTCCTCGAGCGGGGTCTCGGGGTCACAGCGGTGGCAGTAGAGCACATCAACAAAATCGTGCTGGAGACGTTCAAGTGATGCATCGATCCCTTGCATTAGGTACTTGCGGTTCAGCGTGTTCCGCATGTTTGGGGTCTCACCGTTAATGCCCCAGTAAAGCTTGGTAGTGAGGACGTAAGACCAGCGTTCCCATCCGAGGTCACGAAACGCCTTACCCATAATCTCTTCGCTCTTACCTCCGGCGTACGCCTCAGCGTTGTCGAAGAAATTACATCCAGCTGCGCCGGCTGCCTCGATGCACTCAGTCGCCAGCGTGTGGTCCAACTGCGTGTCAAAGGTAACCCAGCTTCCAAACGACATGATGCTGACCTTCATGCCGGTGTTGCCGAGGCGCCGGTATTCCATGTTGGGATTGACTTTGGGGGTTGCCATTCCCGGACAGTACCCAAATGAAAAGCGATCCGTCGTGCCGATCTAAAAGAGCAGAGGCCAGATCACCTCATCTCCAACTCTCGGCGTACTTGACAACACAACCGATCAGGTCTGCGCAGCAAGTCCCCCGGCGCGGTCAGCGGCGATTTGTTCAGCCATCAAAGCAACAGCTGCCCCTCGCATCTTTCGGATTGTGACCCCGTAAGCCTTGCTATCAAGCGCTGCAAAGGCTGCAGCCTGAGCAATTGCCGCGTCGAGCACCGCATCGGCGGTAACAGCTTCATCGAGGTAGCCAGCGTCGACTGCGCCCAAAGCGTCCGTGATCCGCGCCGTCGGAATCGCTCTCTGGAGATGCCGCTTACTCAGCCGCTCACCGGCAAGAGTCAGCGCCCAGTCCGGAAGAGTCATACCGATAGACACCTCATTGAGGCCAATCTTGCAGGGCAGATCAGCTCCGATTCGAACGTCACACGCCAGCAGGATCAAAGCTCCCGCAGCTAGGGCATGACCTGTACACGCTGCCACGACGGGCACCTTGGCCGCATAAATTGAGCGGCAGAGCTCACCACCATTGGCGACCAAATCAGCCATAGCGGACATATCTTCGGCCAACATCACGGTGAGGTCGAACCCAGCAGAAAACTTGCCAGGGCGACCATGCAGCACCACGGCATGAATGCTGTCGTCGTCCTCCGCTTCGGCAATTACCCCGCCGATCGCAGTGATCATGTCATTCGATAACGCATTCGCCTTGCCATCGTCTATGTGGCAAATCAGGGTGCCAGCGCGTCGTTCCATCGTGACCAATGCATCGCTCATTCCATGGAAGCTACGCATTCACAGCGTGTGTGTACGAGTTTCTGAGGGCCGGACCACAGAAAATGCCACAAGCGGGACGCCGTGACGAACTCAGACCGCAGCGGGGCGCACGGTGATGCCGGCGGCACCCATCACGTTTTTAGCTTCGGCAACGGTGTGCTCGCCGAAGTGAAAAATCGACGCGGCCAAAACCGCATCGGCGCCGCCTTCAACGACACCGTCGGCCAAATGCCCGAGCGTGCCGACTCCCCCGCTCGCGATGAGTGGGACGTTGACCACATCTGCGATTGATCGAAGCAGATCGAGGTCAAAGCCCTCACGAGTGCCATCACGATCCATCGACGTCAGCAGCAACTCTCCCGCGCCCAGCCGCACCGCCTCGGTAGCCCAATGGACTGCATTGATGCCGGTCGGGGTTCGTCCGCCGTGCAAGTAGACCTCCCAGCCATCGGTCGGGACTCCGGGAGTAGCTCCCTTGACATCGAGGTCAGAACGACGGCGACGAGCATCGATGGCGCACACTAGACATTGGGAGCCAAACTCGGCCACAATCTCAGTGATCAGCCCGGGCCGTTGCACCGCAGCAGTATTGACGCTGACTTTATCGGCACCCGCACGAAGCATGCGCCGAGCGTCTTCGAGAGTTCGAATACCACCACCGACCGTGAACGGGATGTAAACCTGTGCTGCGACGCGGTGCACCATTTCGATCGTGGTTGCACGGTTATCGCTCGATGCAGTGATGTCAAGAAAAATCAGTTCGTCGGCGCCCTCAAGGTCGTAGCGGGCTGCCAGTTCGACTGGATCTCCGGCGTCACGCAGGTCGACAAAATTGGTGCCCTTCACGACCCGGCCATCAGCCACGTCAAGGCATGGAATAACACGCGCCACCTTCACTTGTTGGCTCCTTGTGCGTGAGCCAAGGCGTCCAGGCCAGCTGCCACCGTGAAGTGGCCCTCGTAAACCGCTTTGCCCGTGATGACACCGCCGAGGCCGGGAATAGCCGCCAACACCTCGATATCGGCGAGGCTCGACACCCCTCCGGACGCAATGACAGGCGCACTGGCGAGCTCTGCGGAACGACTGAGTCCCTCAACGTCGGGGCCTTTCAGCATTCCGTCGCGACTGATGTCGGTGATGACAAAAACTTCAGCCGTTGGGAAATACTCATACGCATCATCGAGCATGACGCCACTCCCCTCCGTCCATCCATGCACCGAAAGTTCGCCACCGCGGTGGTCGAGACCCACAGCGACCGGCACCACCTCTGACGTCAATGCAACCAAGGCGGGGTCGCTCACTGCAGCCGAGCCCATGACCACGCGAGCCACACCAGCATCGGTGAGCTGACGAGCGTCGTCGACCGACCGCACGCCGCCACCCGTCTGCACCTGACATGCGCCCCGAACCGCAGCTGCGATAGCTGCAACGACCGGCCGGTTAACCGGGTCACCCGACTTCGCAGCATCGAGGTCAACTACGTGAATCCACGACGACCCAGCATCGGCGAAGCTGCGTGCCATCGCAACCGGGTCGGTGCCGTAATCGGTCGACTCAGCAAAATCGCCCTGCCGAAGCCGAACAACACGGCCACCGAGCAGGTCAATGGCTGGGTACAACTCAATCATGCTGACACCTCGTTGTCCGGTACCGCCGATGTTGATGCCGATCGCGCACACACCTCAACAAAGTTGGACAGCAACGCCAGTCCGGTCGTGCTCGACTTTTCCGGGTGAAATTGGGCAGCGAACACGTTGTCAACCCTGAACGCTGCGTTCAGAGTTGACCCGTACTCGGTCGTCGCTACCACAACAGCTGGATCATTCGGCACGCCGTGCAGCGAATGCACGAAGTACAGCCAAGGCTCCTCGCCAAGGCCGACGAACAACGGGTCGGCAGTGACGACGTCAAGACGGTTCCACTGCATTTGCGGGATCTTTAGTCCAGCGGGCGGCTCAGTCGGGATCCACCTAATCGTTCCAGGGATGACGCCAAGACCACGCGCCCCAGGGTTTTCCTCAGACCGGTCAAAAAGCATCTGCATACCGACACAAATGCCAAGAAACGGACGCCCGGACGAAACAGCATCGAGCGCCGGCTGCTCTAAGCCACTCGACCTCAAGGCATCCATACAAGCACCAAACGCACCTACACCGGGCAGCACCACGCCATCAGCGTCACCGATGACCTCAGGGTCAGCGGTCAACTGCGCATCAGCCCCACCTCGCTCAAGCGCCTTCTGCGCCGAGTGAACATTGCCGATCCCGTAGTCCAGTACTGCGATCAGTGGGCGCACGACGCCCGGTGGAGAAACCGCCGTCACAGGACGCCCTTGGTCGATGGCACGCCACCCGCATCATCGATGCGAACTGCGTCACGAAGCGAGCGCGCTAATCCCTTAAAGGTCGCTTCGATGACATGGTGGGTGTTGCGCCCACGGATCATCTCGACGTGCACAGTGATGCCAGCCGATGTAGCGAACGACGAGACAATGTGCTCCGCAAGTTGTGGGTCGAATGCAGGGTCACCGAGCGGCAGACTCTCAGGCATGTCGACGTGCCACTCAACGTGCGGACGGCCCGAGAGGTCGAGGGCAACGTCAATCAGGGCCTCATCGAGTGGATAACGGCCGCTCGCGAAACGCCGCACGCCGGCTTTGTCGCCCAGAGCTTCGGCGAAACACTCCCCGAGCGTGATCGCCACGTCTTCAACCGTGTGATGCGTGTCGATATGTAAATCACCGGCTGCGTGCGCTCTGAGATCAAACCCACCGTGGCGACCCAGCTGGTCAAGCATGTGGTCGTAGAACGGGATGCCGGTTGAAATGTCGGTTCTACCGGATCCATCGAGGTCGATTGAAACCTCAATTGATGTCTCCTGAGTCCGGCGGCTACGGCTGGCGATGCGACTCATCGGTCGGCTCCGTTCTGTTCGGTCTGGGGATGGCTATGTAGGGCAGCGGAAGAAGCACCGAGCACATCGGCGAGCGCATTGAGAAACTCGGTGTTTTCATCACATGTTCCAACGGTGACGCGCAAGCAGTTCGCCAGACGCGGCCACCCCGAACAATCACGAATCAACACGCTGCGGTCAACAAGCCCCTGCCACACCGCCCGGCCATCGTGGCCGTCAGGCCGAAACAACACAAAGTTTGCTCCGCTCGGAATCACCGTGAGGCCTGAAGCCTCTAGCTCAGAGGTGATCCGCGAACGCTCAGCAACAATCTGTGCGACTCGATCATCCATGTCTTCGACATAGCGGAGCGCAAGGCGACCGGCGATCTGCTTTACCGTGTCAAGGTGGTACGGAAGCACGACTTTCTCGAGATCGGCAACCAACCAAGTTGGACCGATGAGATAGCCAAGACGCGCACCCGCCATCGACCATGTCTTCGAGAACGTCCGGGTGACCACCAACGGCGTGTCATCGTTAACGAGATCGAGTGCCGTCCAGTCGGCGAACTGGGCGTAGGCCTCGTCGACAACGACTAGGCCGGGCGCCAAATCAAGGAGCTGCCGCACGCGATCGACCGGCTCAACCAGACCGGTGGGATTATTCGGAGACGTCAAAAAAACGACGTGCGGTTGGTGCTCGCTGAGCACCCGTTCGACTTCAGCAGGTTCGAGCGTGAAATCCTCGGCGCGCTCACCCTCCACGACAGTGGCACCTATGATCCGGGCGATTTGTGCATGCATTTGATATGACGGCTCAAAGGTTGCGACGACGCGACCGGGTCCCGCATAGGCAAGCAGGATTGTCTGGAGCACCTCGTTCGATCCGTTCGCAACGAAGACCTGTGCTGCATCGACACCGTGGCTCTCAGCAATGGCGACTCGCAACGCCGTCGCAGCACGGTCCGGATATCGATGCCATTCAACTTTCGAGACCTCCTCAGCGACGGCTTCACGGAATGCGTCAGGTGGAGGTGTCGGCGATTCATTGGTGTTCAACCGAATACGAACGTCAACTTGGGCCGAGTGATAGCCCTCAAGAGCGCTGAGGTCGTTGCGAAGAGGTATCACGCATCTAAAGCGTACCCACGAAGAGGTCTAGCTCTCGGGATCGTTTTAGTCGTTTCGCCTACCGATAACGTCGGAGTGTGGCTGCTTCGCTCGAACGGACGTCGTCGGAACTCTTAACCATCGCCGACAACGTCGGCCGCTATCGCGAACGGGTAGCTGGCCTTGCCGAGCCGTTTGTCGGTACCGATCGCGACGACATTGCCGGGATAATCCACGAAGCTGAGCGCCAACTTCGCTCCGCCGAGCGCACGTTGCAGCGCGCCATTCGCCAAGTCGGCTGAAAACGAAACAACGACCCCTCGAGAGGAGTCGCCGTTCGGCGGAGTCAGGCGGCGGATGCCCAGCGTCCACGGCAAACAGGTTGGCGGGAACCTCGTTTGCAAATTAAACGTTACTGCCCTCCATGCCAAGGGTCCAACCCGACAGCTCCACCTGAGCAAAAGGACCGGAACCGGCGGCCGGTAACCTCCGATAGTGCGATTTCTTGAGATCAAGCGTCAGATGGAAGATGATGACATCGCCACAGTAAACGAACTTCTTGACGCTGCAGCGCGCGCCGATGGGCGGCGGCCGCTGTCTGACCACCTCTACCTCGACCTGGTCAATGGCGGACATAACGGTTTTGCCGGGCTGCTTGCATCGGAGCCCGGTCACGATCATCCGGTTGCATACGCTCAAGTATCGCGGGGGAACGACTCCTATGCGTTCGAGTTGGTTGTCCATCCGCACCACCGGTACGAGATGGCAACAATCGGACCTGAACTGATCGATTCCGCCATCGACGTCATCGCCTCTGACGGGGGCGGGAACGTCAACTGGTGGGTCTACGAACCCACGTCGATGCACCGCCGCCTTGCCGGTGATGCTGGCATGCGCGCCGGACGCACGCTCCACCAAATGCGCCGCCCGTTGCCTACCGGTATCACTGTCACGGCGGCAACTCGTGATTTTGTTCCAGGTACCGATGACAACAGTTGGCTGTCGGTCAACAACCGTGCATTTGCCGGCCACAGAGAACAAGGCGGATGGACACTCGAGACGTTTTGTCAACGTCAGAGCGAGGAGTGGTTCGACCCGGCTGGATTCCGCGTCCACGAAGTCAACGGCCGGATGGCGGCGTTCTGTTGGACAAAGGTCCATCCAGCGACCGAAACAGAACCCAAGGTCGGCGAAATCTACGTGATTGCGGTCGACCCAGACTTCCACGGGTGCGGCCTCGGCAAACAACTCACCCTTGCCGGGCTCGAACATCTCAGTAACACGGGCATCACCACCGCACTGCTTTACGTCGATGCGAACAATGCCGCAGCAGTATCGATGTACGAGCGGCTCGGCTTCTCAGTGTCAGCCACCAACGCAGCATTTGTTAACGAGGTCGCACCGTCCAGCCAATTTGTCCTCAACAGTCGCAACGACTACTGAAATGACGACGAGCGGCGATCAGACGCTCCCGCGATGGAACGTGACTGATGTTCACGAGTCGCTCAATGCAAGATCCTTTACAGCCGCACTCGAACTTGTCGGCGCTGACGTCAAACGGCTCTCTGCCCTGTTCGACGAACTCAACATTCGCTCGACCAATCGCGTTATCGACTCAACAGACGGCGACAGGGCCGATCGTGCAATCGCTGAGTTTAACCGAGTCTCTGATGCGCTGAACCTGCTTCACGCCTACGTGTACTCAATTGTGTCTACTGACTCTCGCCAGGAGCAGGCCCAAGCAGTGTTGAGTGAACTCAACACAACCGAATCGTCGCTTCGGCCGCTGCTCGCCCGTCTTGCAGATTGGGTCGCTTCGTTGGGCGCAGACGAAATTGCCAACGTGAGTGCCGAGGCACGCGAGCACCTCGGACCCCTCCAACGTTTTGCCGAACGAGCAACGCACCAGATGCCGGAAGCCGAAGAACATCTCTACGCTTCGTTGAGCACGACCGGATCAGGCGCTTGGGGAAGGCTGCAAAGCGACGTCACCTCGCAGCTCACCGCATCGATGGCGCTTTCTGACGGCCCTGTAAAGTTACCGATGCCAGCAATCCGTGGCCTCAGCACAGATGCCGACCCCATCGTCCGCAAGGCTGCCTACGACGCCGAAATGCAGGCATGGCCGACGATTGAGGTTCCCGTCGCCGCAGCGATGAACGCCATTAAGGGCGAGGCCAACATCATCAACAGTCGACGCAATTGGGCGTCGCCGCTTGATGCGTCGTGTTTTGCCAACAGCGTGAGCCGGACCACGTTCAACGCAATGCACGCCGCGGTCACTGCGTCGCTACCGGACTTTCAACGCTGGATGCGCGTCAAAGCCCAACTACACGGCCACACTGCCGAGCGCGGTCTGCCTTGGTGGGACCTCGTGGCTCCACTTCCGTTTACCTCGAGTTCGGTGACCTGGGATGAGGGCATCGGCATTGTGCGGAATGCCTTCACGGCGTACAGCTCATCGCTCGCCGGACTAGTCGATCGTGCACTCGACAACGAGTGGATTGATGCTGCGCCTCGCGACGGCAAGCAGGGCGGAGCGTTCTGCATGTCGTTCGGGGGCGACCGCTCCCTCGTACTGCTCAATTGGTCGGGTTCAACGGAATCAGCACAAACAACTGCCCACGAGCTTGGACATGCGTACCACAACTCCATGCTTGCTGGCCGAACAGCGCTCCAACGTCGGCTACCGATGGCGCTCGCGGAGACGGCAAGTATCTTCTGCGAGACGCTAGTGGTCGAAGCTGGCCTCGCTCGACTAGAAGGTGACGAACGTCTGGCGCTGCTCGACGTCGACCTGCAAGGGACGAACCAAGTTATTGTCGACATCCGCTCGCGCTTCCTGTTCGAGACCGAGGTGTTTACCCACCGTCAGCGTCGTACGTTGAGCCCCGCCGAGCTCTGTGCGCTAATGAACGAGGCGCAGCTAGCCGCCTACGGTGACGGGATCGATCAGGCCACAGCACACCGGTATATGTGGCTCCTCAAGCCGCACTATTACGGCTCCCACTTCTACAACTGGCCCTACACGTACGGCCTCCTCTTCGGACTCGGCCTGTTCGCCCGGTATCAGGCAGATCCTGAACGTTTCCGGTCCAGCTACGACTCCCTGCTGTCTCGAGTCGGCATGGACACCGCCGAACAGCTTGGCAAAGCATTCGACATCGACGTAACCGACGAGGCGTTCTGGACCTCGAGCCTCGATGTCGTCCGCTCCCGCATGGAAGAGTACGAGCGCCTCGCCCTACCGCATATCACCTGACGGATTGCACCGAGGACCGACGGGGACCGACACAAACTCCCCACCGCACTAGGGATAGCGTGAACGAGTGCCCGTCCCGACTCGATACGACGTTACGCGCAAAGCGCTTGCCGACCGCCTCGACGGCGAGCCGCAATACCGACTCAACCAACTTTGGGACGGGCTATACACCCAACTCGCCGACCCATCCGACATCACCAATCTGCCCAAGAGTCTGCGCCAGCGGCTCAATCAGGAGTTGCCAACCGCGCTCACTCTGGTGACTGAGTCGGTCGACGAGGCCGGCGACACAGTGAAGTTCTTGTGGGAACTCGACGGCGGCAGCAGAGTCGAGACCGTGCTCATGCTGTACCCCGACCGGGCCACAGTCTGCGTGAGCAGTCAGGCTGGTTGCGCAATGGCGTGCGGATTCTGCGCTACGGGGCAGGCCGGATTTACTCGACATCTGACCGTTGGAGAGATCGTCGAGCAAGTCGTTAGGGCCGCTCAACGAGCCAAGCAGACCGATCGACGCGTGAGCAACATCGTGTTCATGGGCATGGGCGAGCCGATGGCTAACCTCGCACCCGTCTGGCAGGCTGTGGAGCGTATTCACAGCGACATCGGGTTGTCAGCCCGACACATCACGATTTCCACTGTTGGCCTGATCCCTGGCATACGTGCCTTAAAGGACTTGCCGTTACCAGTCAACCTCGCAGTGTCATTGCACGCAGCAAACGACGAACTACGAACCGAAATGGTGCCAATCAACAAGCGCTACCCAATCGACGATCTCATCGAGGCCTGCAGCGAGTACCTCCAAGTAAAGAACCGTCGGGTGAGTTTCGAGTGGGCGATGATCGATGGGGTCAACGACCGCACTAGTGACGCCCGAGAACTCGCTGCCCTATGCCGCCGACTGCAGCCACACGCACACGTCAATCTCATTCCGCTCAATCCGACGCCCGGTTATCCGACCATGGGGACGCCGTTGAAGGGGGTCTACGCGTTCCGCGACGCTCTCGAAGGTTTGGGTACCAACGCCACCGTGCGACAGAACCGCGGCACAGACATCGATGCGGCCTGCGGTCAGCTTGCCGCTGGCCAGCCGGTCGGTATTAATCCCAAGGTCTGAATAGCCTCTCCTGCCGTCGCAGGCACTCAGGGACGTGCAAGAAGAGAAAAGACTCACTGGTTGAGCGACCGTCAGCCGAGATAATTGGGGTTGGCGACGCGGAGCTTGTCGACGACAGACTCAAAGAGCACCACACCAATCTCATCTCGGCGGTGCGCTGCGTCACCAGAACGAATCAACGCAGCCAGATCGGAGTCGCTGCGCAGGCCCAGCGCAGCTAGGCGTTCTTCGTGGGCCAACGCCTGCGGACCGCCCAGCAAAAGTTCCCGCTCGACCATCGACAACACATTCACCGCCACTCTGCTGTGAAAGCGGAGATGCCCTGCGGCTGATGTCAGAACATCACGCTCGATCCATTCGCGCACCGCTTCGACCAATTCCGCCGATGTCGGCACGCCGTGCAATCCGCCATCCGCCGCTCCGGCTGACCGCTTGCGAACATTGGCGACGCTGAGCCCGCTCCCTGCCAAACCAAACAGATCGAGGCCATTCGGGTCGAGCAGGTCAAACTCGTTTTCGCACACACGCCGCCCAATTGCGGCTAACTCATGGCTGCGGACGGCGCCAGAGCGGTGCACGTTGGCCTGCAGCACGCACATGATCCCCCACTTCCACGTGCCGAGCACCTCCCACCAATGCACAGCAACAGCGTCAACGGTCCCACCCCCTGCGGCCTCGTACGCCGCAAACAAATCTTCGCGTGTGCCGATACCGCCAACCGGGTCTAGCCCGCCAAATCGCCACGCCTTGACGCATAGCCAGCCAAGGTCTTCCATCGGATCCCCAATATGAGCAAGTTCCCAATCGATGATGGCGCTGAGCCCTCCGGAACCGACGATCAGGTTACCTAGCCGAAAGTCGCCGTGTACGAGGCTGCGCCGGGTCCTGGCAGGTCGATGTTCAAGGAGCCAATTGCGAGTGAACTCAAAAACCGGATGCGGCTCGCCAAGTTCATCCAACATTGTGGTGTAACGATCAATTGGATCAGGATCGTCAAGTCCGTCGATAGGACCAAAATCGACGTAATGGATTTGGGCTAAGACAGCACCGCATTGCGCAGCAAAGCTGCCTCGAGCGTCAGCGAACTCATCGTTGCGCTGAATCTTGCGAGCGATTGTCTCGCCCGAGATCGCCTCGACGATCATGTACGCACCACCGTTATCGCGCCGACCCGACGCAACCAAGGCGGGCACCGGCACGCCAGACGCGCCGGCCGCTGCGACAACTGCCGCCTCGACCATCATGTCTCGGATGTCACCGGCACGCTGCAGCTGAACAACGAGCTGCCGGCCATCGGCGGTGAATCGCCAGGTCTCACGAGAAGCACCACCCGACAACCGTTGAAGGTCAACGATCGGAGTTCCGAGCTCGTTGCTCAGCAGCTGACCGAGATCGTCGGACTCGCTCGTCATTCCAACGAGACTGGCAGATCAGCAGCCAGCGGCGCGCACTGTGGGATACGGATTTGTCGGAAGACCACCGCCTGGCCGAATCTCGAAGTGCAAGTGCGGGGTACTGAATCGAGCATTGCCAGTGTCACCGTTGTATCCAATGACATCGCCCTGCGAGACGGCGCGGTTCTCACCCACGTAGCTATCGAGGTGGGCGTAGTAGTAGCGGTTACCGTTGTCGCCGAGAAGTGACACTGCGTTACCTCCGAGTCGGTTGGTTCTGAACGTAGCGAAGCCACTTGTGACCGCGTAGACCGGGACGCCACGAGGCGCAATCATGTCGACGCCCTGGTGGCTTCGTCCGCCAGAACGGGGCGCACCCCAGGTGTCAGCGAATGCCGAACCTGGCATCGGGCAAATGATGTTGTCGAGATAGCCGGCTCCAGTGTCAATCGGGCGGGCGCTGCTGCCGCTCCCGCCGGCACCCGTTCGACCGCCGCTCGTGCCACCCGACGCGCCAACGTTGGTTGGGGGCTCAGCGGCTGCAGGCTCAGTCTCAACAGGCGTTGTTGCAATGCCGCCTACCTCGGACTCATCGCCGTCGCTATCTGCGCTCAGCACCTCCGGCATCGTGGTCGACGGCGCGACCAGCGTCGTAGTCGACAGGCCGACTACAGGGTCAGGAATGGCACGAGCTGCTGCTTCAGCTTCACGGCGCGCCTGCTCTTCGAGCCGAACTCGATCTGCAGCGATTTTGGCGGCGAGCGCCTTCTGCACGGCTTCATCTTGAAGGCGTTCCTCTTCAAATGCTCGGAGTCGGGCCACTTCGTCTTCCGCTTGCTCTTGAAGAGCGAGAAAGACAGCTTGCTGGGCCTCGATGCCCTCTTTGCGGTCGGCCAGTTCAGATTGGCTGATGACCAGGTTCTTCTGCGCAACGTCATACGCGTCGAGCAAGTCGGCGCCTGAGTTAGTCATCACATCTACGAATACTTCGGCCTGCACCTGATCCTGAGGCGCTTGAATACCTGTGAGCAATGGAATACCCGATGCTCCGCTGGAGATAAATCGCGACACGGCGACCGACTCGACGTCGCGACGCAGCCGATCAACAACGGCTTGGAGTCGGTCCGTCTCTCGTTCGATCCCCTTGACTTCGCCCCGCAAGACATCAAGGTCAGATTCCGCCTTGAAAAACGCCTCGGCGGCTTCGTTAGCTCGATTGCGAGCCTCTTGAATCTGCCGCGCTGCCCGTTCCGCAGCAGCTTCGTCGCTTTGCGCAACGGCCACCACCGGCACAATCGAGGTACCAAACGCGACGACGATCGCGAGTAACGCTGCGATCCTTCGGCCGGTCATACGACTCTCAACTGTAGTGGGCGTTGCGGTTTGATGACGGGCGCCCTGAGCGCTGAATCTCCTGCGGCCGGAGCGTGCACTCAAGGCAGTTGCAGGCATGATGGACGCCATGGAGGATATGAACCCGACATGCCGAGCATCAGTACCTCCTCCTGCTCTGGAGTTACGCAACGTGCACCTGCATCGCAATGGCACTGAGGTGATCGACAAGGTCAACTTTAGAGTTGAACGGGATCAACGTTGGGTGATTCTGGGCGCGAACGGATCAGGCAAGTCAAGCCTGATGCGCATCATGGCGCTGTACGACCATCCGACGTCGGGAACGGTCGACGTCCTTGGTCATCGTCTAGGCCAAACCGATGTCCGGATCCTTCGCCGCAGCGTCGGTTATGTCTCTGCTGCCCTCGCTGACCAGTTACGCCCAGAACTGGCCGTGATTGATGTCGTTCGGACCGCAAAGTTTGCCGCTCTTGAGCCTTGGTGGCACCGCTACGACGACGCTGATGCCGATCGGGCTCGCTTCTGTCTCGGCCAAATGGGTATCAAACAGTTTTCTGATCGGATGTTCGGCACTCTCTCATCAGGCGAGCAGCAGCGGGTGTTGCTGGCCCGCTCGTTGATGAACGATCCAGCAGTCGTGCTGCTCGACGAGCCGTCGGCGCGCCTCGACTTAGGCGGCCGCGAGCAATTGGTTCAGGCGCTAGGCGCGCTCGCTATCGATGCCGCCGCAGCGCCGCTCGTCATCGTCACTCACCACGTTGACGAAATTCCGAAGGGCATGACCCATGTCTTAATGCTTGCAGGCGGCAACGAGCTGGTATCAGGGCCGATCGACTCGACGCTGACGGCTGAATCGTTGAGTGACTGCTTCGGACTTTCGCTCGCCCTCGAGAGGCGAGCGTCAGGTCGGTTCAGCGCATGGGCTCGGCACTAACAAGGCCGATCAGACGTTCACTCCCCCGCCGGACGGCATCATCAAGCACACGCTGGAGGACCGCTCCACTCCACAGGCTTCCGCCGTACCGCAATTCCATCGTCAAGGTCGATTCAGCGAAGGCTGGCCCCGTACCGCTGTCAACTGTGGCACGCAAGACCCAAGGTGAGTGTTGTCGACCGTCAAGCTCTCTGCGTTCGAACGTCACACGGTGAGGCTCGTCATGCTCGATTCGGACCATTCGCAATACCTTTGACCGAGCGAAAGGTCCAACCTCGGCACGCAGCTCCACCTGCCACGCCGACAATCCGCCTACCTCGGTGACCGGCCCAACGTGGTGAACAACGCTCATCCACTGCGGGTACACAGAAAGATCTTCGACCCAGGCAAAGAGACGATCAGATCCACATGGGGCCGACAAGCTGCGGTGAATTTCCACGAGGTTCGGTCCCGGTAGACGACGCGTTCAAGATCGCGGGCGGTTATCGCCGCGGAAGGCACGGGCAAGGAGCGGACTCTCCGCTGCGAGAAGCCCATCGAGGTCGTCGCCGTCGTCAAACGATGGCGACCATGAATCGGCTGGATCCACAGAACTAGGCGCGTCAACGATCGGCTCAGCGGCGCCGACAGCTAGCCCCGCAGTGGTGTCCGGAGCTGCAGTTTCCTCAACTCCGAGTGCAAGTTGTTCGACATCAGTAGCGTCGACTGGGGCCATGTTTGCGGAACGACGGGAGCGGCGACGCGTCTCCGTCGCCTCGGGCGGCCGAAAGAGATGGAGGTCAGGTTCACGAAGATCGTCGAGTGTCCAGCTCCGGGGCACGACCATCGAGTCGGCGTGTCGACGACAAAGCACTCCTCCGCTCTCGCGTGTCACCGCTTCCAACTGATCAAGCCAAAATACCAAATCGTCTGGCCGCATCCCGTACGCAACTGAAGCTGTGTCCGAGCACCCCGGTCGCTCGCACAGTCGCTCCATCGCTCATGAGACTAGTCCTCCTTGACCACCGGCGCTGGATCCTCAGATTGAGAACGGCATCGAGTTCGTCGAAGTCGAGAACGACGAAAGTCCCGACCTCAGCAAATGCCCCAAGCAGAATCCCTTGCACTTGCCCTCAAGAATTCCGCCTACCTCTGAGCCGATCGGTCAGGGTTGACTCGGCAGCGGCCGACTCGAACTAGCCGTATCGCAAAGACTGATCGACTCTTCAAGACAATTCGGGTATTCCTCTGTCATGGGCTCCGGTTGACCTCCATGGCAGTCAGGCATGGGTCTGTTCGCGCCATTTCAGAAGCGCTGCGTGCGCCCGAAGCGATTGCTGCTGATCGCGTACATGTCCAACTTCTGGAACTCAACGCTGCTTCCCCGGGTCCTACATGTACGCAGTCTTGATTCGTCACCCAAGGAAGCAGGGCCGTAATTTTAATAGAATGAAAAAATCGGTGAAGGGTGCTGTGGCGCTTTCTTTGGCCATGGTCGCAACTGCATGCAGCAGCAACGAAGCGGCCGCGCCCGCACCGATCGAATCAGAGCTTGCCTCAGATCCTGTCAGTGAATTTGCCGACGAACCTGTCGTTGAGTCAGAAATCGATTCGAATGCTGCAGCATCCGACGCCAACGTTGTGAGCACGGAAAGTATCGATGTTGCCGCTGCAGAGCAGGGCGACGAAGAACGTCAGACGTCATTTGGGGAGTGTCTCGGCGATGAGGAGATGTGCTGGGAATGGACCAGCGAAGCCGAAAATAGTCCTGATTGCGGTCCAGCTAACGATCATGACTATTGCTGGGAATATAAGGTGTACAAGCCATTCATTTCGCTTAATCCGGAGGATCTGAGCACCAGTCCGATCGACGCCGATGCTCAATTTCGGGCGCAACGCCTTGTGGATTTAGGGTGGAATGCGACCATCGACTCCGAAGCGACCTACTTTGCGACCTCCGACCTTCGCGAGTCTGACCTTGAGATCGTCCGTGCCGGCATTCGCGCCGCTGAGCAATACCTCGGCGCCTACGGGCCGATGCGGGTGTACGTCATTGGATCAGACGACGAGGTCACCGAGCCAGCAATCGACGACTACTGCGCCTGGGCATACAACCCCGACCATGAAGAACATTGCCGGTCCGACCAGGGTGTCGCCATTTGGGAGATAGCCCACTACCAGGGCGCCAACGCCTTCGCCCAGCACAGCCGTGACAGAAGCACCCCCACTCAGTCTTTCGTGATCGGCAACCCAGCCCAGTTGGGCGCCGCTGACGGTGCGAAAATCGCCGCCCACGAGTACGTGCATATTTTCCAAGCCGCCCATCAGTTGTACGAGAGGGCCGACGAGTACGGATTAGATTGGCCGAGATGGCTAGAGGAGGGCGCAGCAGAGTTTCTCGCTCTTTACTTGGCCGACCAGAACGGGTGGTTGTCGTTCACGGAACGCATGGAGGAGGCACTTGACAGGGCTCTCGACTTGCGCACGAGGGTCCCAAATCTGACAATCGCCGACATCGCCGACGACCGACAGCTGGAGAGAGTGAACGACTACTGCGGTCTTTGCTTTGGCGTGCTCCAGTATGAAACCGGCCAGTGGGCGACAGCTTGGCTAGCGAACAAAACGTCTGTCGACGAAGTGTTCCACGGGTTCTTCCCCCGAACGTACGAACACGGCACTGACCGGGCCTTCGAACTTTCCTTCGGCCTGTCGATCGACGAGTTCATGGTTGAGTTCGAAGACTTTCTGCAACTACCCCGCTCTCAGCAGCTGGCAATCCTACCGACTCCATAAGCCTGAGTAATTTCGACTGAGCCGAGGAAAACGTTGTACGAAATAAGCCCAAAATGCAGCGGCGCATCCCTTCGCGACGCCTTACCTCTGAGGTAACGCGCACACTGTTTGAGGAGGAGTCGAATCGGTGCAGTCGGCTTTATTTTGCGGATGCGACAATGAAATCAGCAATCTCTAAGTCGGCATCTTCACGGGTGGGCGATACAGGCATCGATCCTGTGACCTCCTCGGTGTGAACGAGGCGCTCTACCATCTGAGCTAATCGCCCGTACGGGCCCGAAACTTATCAGTGCATTACGAATAACCACTTGTCAATCCGGCAGTTCAACACAGGCCACCCCCATGCCTTGTCGGTCTCGATGCGGTTCGGTGAGGCCCGGGCAAGTGCCATCGAACGGAATGAACGCACGAACTACCAGATCAGATTCGCTCGCACACAATACTTCGCGGGCATCGCCGTTGATCTGGATCTCAACGCAGTCACCCGTGCGAAGGATCCCGTCCGGCCCCACCTCATTGTCAACACCCCCAAACTGGGCCAACACCAAAATGCCAACCACGGCGAATGATCCAAACACCAACAACGATCGCCATGGCACACGCGCCGGGCGGTCCATGTAGGGGCGCACCGCATCCCACTGCTCATCTGTGCTCCTACTCGGGTGCCCGGTGCTGGTCGGACCTTGACTGCGCATCGTTGCGTCAAGCGAACGGTCATACAGTGCGCGACGACCCGGATCGATAAGAACTCGGTAGGCCTCATTGATAACAGACATGTCTCGACTGCCCGACACCGCTGATGAATTGGCGATGCGGTCAGGGTGATGATCTCTCGCAAGGCGTCGATAGGCGACACGGACCGTGTCGTTGTCAGCATCGGACTCAATGCCGAGCACGTGATAGTGGGTTTGCACAGGCACTCGCTCCCGACGCTAACGGTCTCGGCGCAGCAGGGCGCATCGTGCCGCACCAAACGGTGAGGCGTTCAATCGACAATTGTGCGGAGCACCAACTGTGACTCGGTGCGGGCCACCACCTCATCGGCGCGCAACCATCGGACAAAGCGGTCAAGGCCGTCGGCACCAACACATTCCACGATGACCTTGTAGTCCGCAGATCCAGTGACGTACGCAGCAAACACCACTTCTTCACGGGCCTCGACTCGGGCCTCAAAGGCATCCGCTCCATCGCCTGGCACAAGACTCACGTCGACAATCGCGCGAACGGTGCGTCCAACCATTGCCGGATCAATGCGTGCCTCATAGCCTTGGATCACACCTCGATGCTCGAGTCGACGAACACGCTCGGCCACCGACGTCGGCGCAAGATGCACGCGCTCACCCAGCTCCCGCCAACTGATCCGAGCCTCGTGACGTATCTCACGAAGGATTCGATTGTCAATACTGTCTAACGGCAACGATGTCTCAGTCACGATGACATTATGACATGGATATCAGCCCGGAACGAGTGTGACTGAGAGCGCACAATTGAAAGCATGTCAACTACGGCTGCCAAACCAGCGATCTCAACCGTCGGCGTTCCGACCGAAATTAAAACAGCGGAGCACCGCGTCGCTCTCACGCCAGATGGGGTGCGCGAGCTAGATGCCCGCGGCATCAAGGTCCACGTGCAGACCGGAGCAGGCATCGGCGCGTCAATCACCGACAACGATTACGCAGCAGCCGGCGCGAGCATTGTGCCGACCGCAGCCGACGCCTGGTCGCAAGAAATGGTGGTCAAAGTCAAAGAACCGAAAGCCGAAGAGTTTCAGTTTCTACGCAAGGACCTGACCTTGTTCACCTACCTCCACCTGGCGGCCTATCCAGCCGTCGCCGAGGCGTTGCTCGCATCAAAGACGACGAGCGTCGCATACGAAACGGTCCAACTCGCCAATGGGGCACTTCCTCTCCTGGCACCAATGAGCGAAGTAGCTGGACGACTGGCCCCTCAGATGGGCGCACATTTCCTCGAACGCCATAAAGGCGGGCGCGGCGTCTTGATGGGTGGCGTTCCGGGCGTCAGCCCGGCCAAGGTCGTCGTGCTCGGCGCCGGCAACGTCGGCTGGAGCTCAGCCGTCATCGCCGCCGGCATGGAGGCCGAAGTAACCGTGCTCGACATGAACCTCGAGCGGCTGCGATACGTCGATCAGATTCACAAGGGCCGCATCTCCACACTCGCGTCCAATCAAGGCTCGGTCGAGCGCACCGTCATGGAGGCCGACCTTGTGATTGGCGCAGTCCTCGTCGCCGGCGGGCGTGCTCCCATCGTCGTCAGCAACGATCTCGTCAAACAAATGAAACCACGTGCTGTCATCGTCGACGTCGCCGTCGACCAAGGCGGATGTATTGCCACAACACGCGAAACCACCCACGACGACCCCGTCTACGAAGTGCACGGCGTTGTGCATTACGCCGTCGGCAACATGCCCGGCGCTGTCCCACGGACGAGCACCTACGCACTGACCAATGCAACGCTGCCATTCCAGCTTCAGGTCGCACTCCACGGCGCCGTCGAAGCCGGCCGGCGCAACGCGGGGATTGAGCATGGCATCAATACCGTCAACGGTCAACACACCAACGCCATTGTGGCCGAGTCGCTAGACGCCACCGCCGTCAACGTCTTCGAGGCATGACCGCCAAGCACACCCGACTCTGAGCCCAATACCTCACACCGACCGTGCACTACCTAACATCCCGGTATGGGAATCACGCTGGTCGACCAACTCGACATTCCAACAGTCGATCCCGCGACTTTCGAGATGTCACACAACGAAGCGCTTGCGTCAATGGCGCGGCTTGCTGACGACACTTGGATCGCGAAAAGCCTTTTCGGCTACTCGATTCTGACCTACACAGACGCCACTTCAATCCTGCGTGACAAGCGATGGCACAACGCAGCATCGAAGATCCCCGAAATGCGCGGCATCACAGACCCAGAGCTCATCGGCAACTCCGACAAGCCGTCAATTCTCGCTGCCGAAGGCGACGCACACACGCGGTTGCGCCGCCTTGTCGCAAAAGCGTTCTCACCCCGGTCAGCCGACCGGCTTCGACCATTCATGCGCGAGGTGATGAACGGGCTCATCGATCCAGTTGCCCCGACCGGCTCCGCCGACATCGTGGCTGACATCACCGAGCCCTACCCAATTCCGATTATCTGCGAGTTGCTCGGCGCACCAAAGCAGGACTGGCAGCTGTTCTCACGATGGGCCGAGGACGTTCTGCGGATCTTCAACGGCACGGTGCTCGACGAACTTGACATCATCAAGAGGGCTCGCACCGAGCTAACCGAGTACACGATCCAAATGATCGCCGATCGGCGCAACGATCCGCGGGAGGATCTACTCACCGACCTGATCGCTGCCGAAGAGGACGGCGACACGCTCGACACCGAAGAACTCGTAATGATGGTCAACGCTGTGATCATCGGCGGCACCGACACAACTCGCAATCAGCTCGGTTGCTCAGTGGCGCTCTTCGCTGAACATCCCAACCAGTGGAAGCTGCTCGCCGACGACCCCGAGCTCGCACCTCGTGCCATCGAAGAGTCGATGCGTCACTTTGGCGCAATTCGGGGAACGGGTCGGTTTGCTAGCGAGGACATCGTCTATCGAGACATTCTTTTTCCAGCAGGCACCTTTGTGTTCCCGTCCATGGCCACCGGCAATCGCGACGAGTCAGTGTTCCCTAATGCCAACTCATTCGACATTCGCAAAGAGCCAGCAGGTAGCCCTCATCTGACCCTGGGGTCGGGCATTCACTACTGCCTCGGAGCGTGGCTAGCACGTGCCGAGCTCCAAGAAGCCCTCCCAATCCTCGCTCGCCGGATGCCAGACCTTGCTCTCGCCGATGGCGTGAAGTGGAAGCCACCAGGAACAGCCATCTTCGGTCCCGACCGCCTACCGGTTACCTTCACACCCACTACCTGATTCACTGACCCACCCAAATGATCAGAGACGCGGCCAGCACATTTCCGACTAGTACTCTCGCTCTGGACGTTTGCGCTGCCGCTTGACCTCAGACCTTTCAGACTTTGCTTGCAAACGCCGCCGTTGTGAGCCGCTCGTTGGCCTTGTTGCCCGGCGGCTTCGTTGCACCTGAAGCGATCCCCGCAGTTTGGCAGCGAGCCGCTCTTCAGCAATCATGCGGTTCCTGAGTTGTGACCGCTCATCATCGGCAACCACGCGGACTTTTTCACCAAGCTTGCTGATCACGCGCTCACGCTGAGCTTCGGTGAAGGCCGACGACATTGTGACATCAAACGTCAGCTCGACGCGCGTCGCTGCTTTGTTTGCGTGCTGGCCCCCTGGACCGCCCGCGGCACTGAAAGCGGTGACGAGTTCGTAGCGCGGGATGCGAACTGCATCAGTCACCACCAATCGATCATCCCCTTCGGCACCCATGTGCCCAGTGTCGCATTGATCACCGTCTTGAGGCCGGACTGACTGCGAGATCGTGAGCTCACCTACGGTTGGAACATGGCGACACTCAAGCTCGGATACAACACTGGATATTGGTCGGCTGGCCCGCCCAACGGCGCGCTCGAGGCAGTACAGGAGGCTGAGCGACTCGGGTTCAACTCGGTCTGGACCGCTGAGGCCTACGGCTCTGATGCCTTAACGCCGCTCGCCTGGTGGGGCGCCCAGACACAAAACATCCAGCTCGGCACCGCCATCATGCAGATGTCGGCGCGAACCCCGACGGCTGCAGCGATGGCCGCGATCACAATGGACCATCTGTCGGACGGCCGGTTCATTCTCGGCCTCGGCGCATCAGGACCACAGGTAGTCGAGGGCTGGTACGGCCAGCCCTACCCCCGCCCGCTCGAGCGCACCCGCGAGTACATCGACATCGTGCGGCAAGTATTCGCCCGAGAAGCCCCGGTCAAGTTCGACGGCAAGCACTACCAGTTACCAATCGACGGCGGAGCCAATCTCGGCAAGACGTTGAAGCCGACCGTCCATCCATTACGCAATGACATTCCAATCTATCTCGCTGCCGAGGGGCCAAAGAATGTTGCACTATCCGCGGAAATCGCTGACGGTTGGCTCCCCTTGTTCTTCTCGCCGAAAGACGATTCCTTCTACCGTGACCAACTGGACAAGGGATTCGCTGCGTCGGGCAACCCCGCCAAGAAAGACAACTTTGCCGTCACCGCCACCGTGTCGATCGTGCCCGGCGACAACGTGCAGGAATGCGCTGACATGATCCGGCCCTTCCTTGCCCTGTACGCCGGCGGCATGGGCGCCAAAGAAGCAAACTTCCACTACGAAGTGTTCGAGCGGATGGGCTATGGCGATGTGGCTGACAAGGTGCAAAACCTGTATCTAGAAGGCAAGAAGCAAGAGGCAGCTGCGTCGATTCCACTTGAAATGGTCGAAGATGTTGCACTCGTTGGCCCGGCAGGCAAAATCAAAGAGGAACTCACCAAATGGGAGGACAGCTGCATCACCGAACTCCTCCTCAGCGGTCCGGCAATGATGCTTCCCCAGTACGCCGACATCATCCTCGGCTGAGACCCATAGCCTGGTCTTGATGGCACGCCACGACGTTCTCAACATCGAAGTTGACCGGGCGTCACACGTCGAAATCGAGTTCGAGGATGGCGTCATTGCCCGCTTCGAACTCGCACCACTCCGGCTTGCTTGTCCTTGCGCCGAGTGCAACTCGCGGCGGCAGAAAGATGAGCCAGTGAGCAAGTCGGTGATGGAAGGCGGTCCCATCTCGATCACCAACGCTGAACTCGCGGGCAACTGGGGCCTAAGCCTCGACTGGTCAGACGGCCACTCGACCGGCATTTACGCGTGGACCGTTCTGCGCCAATGGATGGACGAGCGCGAAGAAGTCAACAACGATCCAGCCAAGCGGAAGGTGTTCGGCAAGCCGGTCGACGGTCCGATCCGCCGCTCCGACTGACACTGGCGGACGAACGTGAACCAGTTATCGCAGCCCAAGGCTCTCTCGCCAACCTGCCCCGAGCCGATCAAGCACGGTTGGCTCCGCAACGACTGGCTCGAACTATCTTTTCTGCATTGGCCCTACGATCCTGAGACGATCCAAGCGCTCCTTCCAGAGGGACTGACTGTTGACCTCCATGACGGCCAGGCATGGGTCTCGCTCGTGCCATTTCAAATGCGCCGCGCCGGCCCGACGTGGTTGCCACCAATCCCGTACGTGTCTAATTTTTCAGAGACCAACGTACGGACGTACGTCATCGACTCGGCAGGCAACCGGGCGGTGTGGTTCCTGTCCCTTGACTGCGTCCGGCTGCTCGTCGTCGCGTTCGCTCGTTGGACAATCGGTTTCCCGTACTTTTGGGCCGACATGGACGTCCAATTCGCCGGACGCCGCCGCCGCTACATCACAACGAAGAGGCGCTGGCCACGCACCCCTGCTGCGTCAACAACAATCAGCATCGACGTCGGTGATCAGATCAAGCCAAATGACCTCGACCTGTTCCTTACCGCCCGCTGGGGCACAGTCGCGGCATCACTCGGTCGGCTGTGGTTCCACGCCGTCGATCACGAACCGTGGACCCTGCACGACGCCGCGATCGTTGAACTCAGCGATACGGCCATGACCGCACCCGGGCTGCCCTCTCCAGTCGGCGCCCCGCTCGTGCGGTGGGCGCAACCGGTTCATGCCCGCTTCGCACGGCCCGTACGCGTCTGATGGAACAGACCCAGGGACCCTGCCGCCTCTCAGAGCAGAGATATCGGCAGCTCGACCACGCGAGCACGCAGCCATTCCCCGAGCGCCTTAGCCTGCGCGTCCTGCCGCGTAGATGCGGCGACGCCTTCCTCAAGAAGACCGTGTACCACGAAGTTGAGCGACCAGATCTTGGGGAAACGGTGCCGCTCGATCGACATCTTCGTCGTTTCGGGCAGGAGCTTGCGAAGACGATCGGTCGTCAGCTCGTTGTCAAGCCAGGCCCATGCCTCCTCGGACCTAGCGAAGATCCCGAGGTTTGCGTTGCCGCCCTTATCACCTGAGCGTGCTCCAAAAACCGTGCCGAGCGGGACCGAGCTCGTTCCAGAGTTGCCCGAGGATGAGCTCGATGCGGGCAGGTCGATCTCAATCGGACTGCCCACTGGGGCGACCGAATCAACTTGCCTCGTATCGCTCCCTAAAATCGTGACGTACTGGGGAACTAGGTCGGACGGAACAGTCGCCGGCCGGTACACGCCGAACGGCTGACCTGGCCCCGGGCTTCCCCCGAGGCCGTACATCCCAGGGATGCCGGCCAGTGCAGTGTGGACCATCGCATCCGAGAAGGGACGACCGACCTTGCGCTCGTCGGAGTCCTTCACGGTGAGGCGCCAAATCGCAGTCGCCTCCTCCTGTGTCGTCGGATCGGGCTTGTTGGTCGGGATGACACGGCTCGTGACCGACTCAAAATCGTCGGGGCCATGCGGGCATGCAGTCCAGAAGCTGGCCTGGGCGAAGTCGGCTTTCGCCTCAATGTCAAGACCGGTGAGGGCCACCGTGAATGAATTACGAAACCCACCCAACTCGTTCATCGCTACCTTGAGCGTGGTGGGAGGGGCTTGGCCACGAACGCCCGATACCTGAACACGATCGGTCCCGAGCTGTTCGAGTTCAACACTGTCGAAGCGAGCCGTAACGTCAGGCCCAAGATACTCAGGACCGCCGATCTCGTACAGCAGTTGCGAGGTGACCGTGCCGACCGAGACTTGACCCCCAGTTCGGTCATGCTTACCGATAATTGACGAACCATCAGCGGCAACGTCGGCCCATGGGAATCCGAAAAGGGCGGTGCCATCAACTTCGTTGCGCCCGTCGATCTCGGTAAAGAAGGAATAGTTGCCGCCGGTGACCTGCGCGCTGCACTCGATGAGGTGGCCCGCAACAACTCCCCCAGCGAGTTGATCGAAGTCCGTTCGCTGCCAGCCGTGGTGCCACGCCGCCGGTCCGCATACCACGGCGGCGTCAGTGACGCGGCCGGTTATGACGATGTCGGCGCCAGCGGTCAGCGCTTCAACGATACCGAAACAACCGAGGTACGCGTTGGCGCTCAGGCAGGCAGAGAGATCGCCAAGATCACCCGAAATGCCATCAGCGTCCGGAAACGGCTTCAGTGCTCCGACGGCGGCAAGTTCGGTGATGCGGCCGAGCAAATTGTCGCCGTTGACATATGCGATAGTCGGCGACAAGCCGAGCTTGTCGGCAACGTCTTTGACTGCCTCGGCGCACCCATCAGGATCGAGGCCACCGGCGTTCGAGACCACCTTGATGCCGCTGTCCAAACATGTCCCCATTACCTGTTCCATCTGACCAACAAACGTACGGGCGTAGCCCTGTCCGGGGCGCTTTGCGCGGATGCGACTCAGGATGAGCATCGTCAGTTCCGCCAGCCAGTCACCGGTGAGCACATCGATCGGACCACCGTCGACCATCTCGAGCGCACCACTCGGACGATCCCCGAAAAACCCCGAACAATTGGCAATACGGATCGGATCGCTCACGAAATCTGCCCGCTCATTCCGTCACCTCAAGAGCGACGAGGAGGTCCCCTTGATCGACACGATCACCCACGGCAAAGCGAACCTCGGACACGGTGGCTGCACTCACTGCAGTGATTTTGTGTTCCATCTTCATCGCCTCGACCACCATCAGCACATCGCCACCGGACACCGTTTGACCAGCCTCGACGTGCACGGCGATGACCGTCCCCGGCAGCGGGCACATCGGGCCGCCCCCCGCAACGTCGGTGGCGTGTTCGACGAAACGTGGCTGCAGGGTGAATGCGATCGCTCCGGCGGCGGACCGGCAGCGCACTGTGTGTCCGTCGGGCGTGACGTCAACCCCATGACGGACACCGTCGATTTCGATCACTTCGCGATCGTCGAAGCGGGCTAGCAATCGCACCGCGACTTGGCGGCGAGCGTCGTCCGGTACGGACCCATCATCGCCAGGAGTCGGCCACGGGCCCAGCAGAACGTTTGCCGCGGTGCGTGATTCGACGACATATTCGACGTAATGCTCGGTGATTCCGTCAGACCACACCTGACGTTGACCCAACGTTCGGAGGTTACGAAAGCCAGACGGGGCAAAGCCGTGGTGCGGGTCGGTTTCACGATTCCGCCGCTCGGCGGCAAAGACAGCCCCGAGCAGCAGAGCAACTCGGTCGTCGCCCATCGGGCCTGCCGGTGTGAGGACCGCGGGGTGTTCGGCAAGATACGCCGTCGGCGTATCTGCAGCGAGAAAATCTGGTTCACAAAGTGTGGCAACAAGCATGTTGACGTTCGTGTCGACACCAGTGATCTGTGCGCTCCGGAGGGCTCGTGCAAGTTGACGCGCAGCATCGCGGCGGGTCGGCGCAGACGAGATGACCTTGGCCAGCAGCGAGTCATAGTTCGGTGAAACTTCGGCACCGGACCGGATGCCCGTGTCGGTGCGTACATCGTCAGATATTTCGAACGCTGCGATCAACCCTGTTGAAGGCATCCAATTCGTGGTCGGGTTCTCGGCAACGATTCGAACCTCGATGGCGTGACCGCTGATGCAGACGTCGCTCTGGTCAACCGAAAGTGGCTCGCCTGCCGCGACGCGAAGCTGCATCTCCACGAGGTCGAACCCAGTGACGGCCTCCGTGACGGGATGTTCAACCTGAAGGCGGGTGTTGACCTCTAGAAAGTTGATCGTGTCTGTCCCGTCACCGTTGTGGCCAACCAAAAACTCGACAGTTCCTGCGCCGACGTATCCGACTTGAGTGGCCAACGCGATGGCTCCGTCGCAGACAGCCTGCCGAGTGGCCTCGGAGATGCCGGACGACGGCGATTCCTCAATGACTTTCTGGTTGCGTCGCTGGATTGAGCACTCGCGTTCACCCATATGAACAACGTTGCCGTGCTGGTCGCCCATGATCTGAACTTCGATGTGTCGACCACGCTCGATATACGGCTCGATGAAGACCGCACCATCTCCAAAAGCAGCCTTGGCTTCGCGGCTTGCCGACGTAATCGATTCAGCGAGCAACGCTGCATCCGTGACAATGCGCATCCCTCGACCGCCACCGCCAGCAGCAGCCTTGACCAGCGCCGGCATGGGAACGCCATCGGGAGCCACGCCGTTCGCAATCTGCTCGTCAGAAATTTCCCAGATTGGTGTTGTCGGTACGTTCGCGTCCAGCGCAGCTCGCTTCGCGGCTACTTTGTCGCCCAGCAGCGTGATCTGGTCTGGGGTTGGCCCGACCCAGGTCAGTCCCGCCGCTTCCACCTCGCGAGCGAAATCGGCGTTCTCGGCAAGAAAGCCATAACCGGGGTGGATCGCGTCCGCGCCGGTCGCTTTCGCGGCCCCAATGATCGCATCGCCCCGCAGGTACGACTGGGCCGGTGTCTCGCCACCAAGCGAAACCGCTACATCCACACTGTCGACGTGCAAAGCATTCGCGTCAGGTTCGGAGTACACACCAACGGTACCGATCCCCAGTCGGTGTGCTGTTCGGGCAATACGTACCGCAATTTCGCCGCGGTTGGCGATGAGGAGTTTGTTGATCGGGCGCTGCGGTACCGCTTCGGTTCTTTCTGGTGCAGCCCACTGCATCTTTGAAGATTCCATCTCAGTGCCTCCAGACGCCGTAGCTCGTGGCGCCAACAACTTCGTTGCTGTGTGCAGCAGAAAGTGCTATGCCCAGTGCAGTCCGCGAATCAGCTGGGTGAATGATTCCGTCATCCCAGAGACGACCTGTCGAGAAGAGCGCCGTTGACTCCCGCTCGATTTGCGCCTCAAGCGCCGAGGTCTGGGCCTGCAAGGCCTCTTCGTCAACCTCAAGTCCTCGCCCAGCGGCGCTGTTACGAGCAACGATGTCCATCACCCCCGCCAACTGCTTCGGGCCCATCACGGCAATGCGATGGTTTGGCCAAGTGAAGATGAACCGAGGGTTGTAGGCCTTGCCGGCCATACCGTAGTTCCCCGCGCCGTAGCTCGCTCCGACCATGAGGTTGAAATGCGGCACCGTCGAGTTGGACACAGCGTTGATGAGCTTGGCGCCGTTGCGGATGATGCCGCCCTGCTCGGCCTTCGAACCGACCATGAAGCCGGTGATGTTGTGGAGGAACACCAGCGGTGTGTTGGTTTTGTTGCACAACTGGATGAACTGCGCTCCCTTCTTCGCTTCCTCAGAAAACAGAATGCCGTTGTTGCCGAGCACGCCGACCGGGAAGCCCTGAATTGAGGCCCAGCCGCACACCAACTGTTCGCCGTAGAGCGGCTTGAACTCTTCAAATCGGCTGCCGTCGAGCAACCGCGCATAAATCTCTCGGATGTCAAAGGGAATACGGACATCTGCCGATGCGCATCCCAGTAGCTCAGCGGGGTCATAGATCGGCTCGTCGGCCGGCTCGGACGGGCCGGGGCCGAGCTTCTTCCACTGGAGGTGCTTGACGATTTGTCGGGTGATACGCAGCGCATCCATTTCATCATGGGCAAGGAAGTCGGACAGGCCCGATGTGCGGGAGTGCATCTCAGCGCCGCCAAGGGATTCTTCGTCGACGATTTCATCGATTGCCATCTTGACGAGCGGCGGCCCCCCAAGGTAAGCGGTGCCTTTCTCCTTGACGAAGACCGTGTAATCGCTGGTACCTGGTGTGTAGGCGCCGCCGGCCGTATTGGGGCCAAACGCCATCGTTATGGTGGGGATGCCCATCTGCGAAAGCTGCGTGAGGTCACGGAAGCTTGCGCCGCCCTGAATGAACAGGTCAGCCTGACGCGGTAAGTCAGCACCGGCAGACTCATTGAGATTGATGACGGGCAAACGGTTCTGCTTGGCAATCTCGGTGAACCTCTGACTTTTCTTCCAGGTAGTGGGGTTGGCCGAACCGCCTCGCACGGTCATGTCGGTACCCGTGATGAGGCACTCGACGCCTTCGATCGTGCCGATGCCTGACGCGATGCCGACCCCAATCGGGTCCTCGGTACCCCAAGCCGCAAGTGGGCTGAGCTCAAGGAACGGGGTGTTGGGGTCGAGGAGATTCTCGATGCGCTCGCGCACCAGCATCTTTCCTCGCTTACGGTGGCGGTCGACGTAGCGCTGGCCACCAATCGTGGGCACTCTCGCCATTTCGGCGGCGACCTCGTCCCACATCTTCTGCATCTCGGCGAGATTCGCCCGATAGTCGTCTGACTTCGTGTCGAGTCGACTCTGAATCACACTACCGATGGCCATTATTTCTCATTCTCTCTAGCATCACACTGGGTTGTGACCTCGACGGTGATGGCTTGCTTGTCCAACTGACAGTAGCTACGGTACTACATAGTGTCAATTGGTACCCCGCCAAAACCGCTGCTCCCGCGGCGGACTGAAGAACGACTGGGGCCGCGCCATCGCGAGATTCTCGACCAGCTTGAAATGGTATTCCTCTCAGAGGGGTTTTCGTCCATCACGGTGACCCAGCTCGCCGCATCAGTCGGTTGCTCCCGACGCACACTTTACGAACTTGCACCATCGAAGGACGCGCTGGTCCTCATCGTGCTCGACCGGTTCCTCCACCGCGTCGGACGTTCCGCTCTGAACAACGTCGACCCCAATAGGTCCATCGCCGAACAAGTCCGCTCCTACATCAACGGTGCGCTTGAACTCCAGCGGTTAACCGCAGCGTTCGCCGACGACCTGGCCGATGATCCCGCAGCGCGCCGACTCCTCGATCGCCACTTTCGCTATGTCATGTCAGTCAGCGAATCGCTGATCGAACGCGGCATCGGGACCGGTGAGTTCCGATCTGTCTCACCAGGAGTTGCGGCAGGCATGCTCGCAGGAAGCGGCCTTTACTTCAGCCAGCCCGGCATTCTCGACGATCTGGGCATGACCCGCGACGAAGCGAGCCACGAGATGACCGACATCGTTCTGCGATCACTTCTACACCCGACTATTCACTCACCGAAGCAACAGGCATCGAGCATTCAATGACTTCACTCACCTCACCAACCGCCGCGTCAGTTCGCGATGACCTCATCGCTGAGCAAGATGCCCTCGATACCGTCGTGGGCGACCTTAACGACGAACTCTGGGCGCTCGACACTCCCAGCCCGCGCTGGACGATCGCAGACCAGATTGGGCACCTCACGTACTTCGACGGGACCGCAGCGCTCGCCATTACCGACCCTGGGCGATTCACCTCCCTCACCGCCGAATTGATGGGCGCAATGACCAGCGAAAACGAAGATGCCATGGACCTCGCAACACTTGGCGACTACCGCACTATGACGCCCGCCGACCTATGCCAAGCCTGGCGCGCAAACCGCGGAGTACTATCTGAGGCGGCCGCTTCGCTTGCGGACGATGATCGCGTCATCTGGTACGGCCCCTCGATGGGTTCGAAGTCATTCCTTACCGCACGACTCATGGAAGCTTGGGCACACGGCCAGGACATCATTGACACACTGGACGCTGCAGGAATCGCCCATCCCAATCGTCCTGCCACCGATCGACTTCGACACATCGCACAACTCGGCTTCATCACTCACAAGTGGAGCTACATCAACCGCCAGATGGACGCTCCAACCGGGCCCGTCCGAGTCGAACTTGCGGCGCCATCCAACGAATCGTGGGTGTTCGGCCCCGACGACGCTGCCGATTCGATCACGGGCCCGGCGGTCGACTTTTGCCTTGTCACCACACAGCGACGCCACGTCGACGACACTAATCTCACCGTGCAGGGCGAGATCGCAAACGACTGGATGCACATCGCTCAAGCCTTCGCCGGCGGCGCAACCAGCGGGCCCTCTGCTGGCACTTTCTCGAATAGGAGCACATCATGAGCCTTACCACCACCCTGAGCCCCGGAGCGTTCGAACTTAACGATATTCAGGAGCAGATCCTTAACGAGGCCGAACGCTTCAGCCGCGAACAACTGCTCCCACTCGCCCAGAAGATGGATGACACCGAGGAGTGCCCCGACGACCTCTTTGATCTGTTTGCCCGGCACGGCTACCTGGGCATCACCATTCCCGAAGAGTACGGTGGACAGGGCCTTGGCCTCTTTGAGCAAGGTCTGATCTGTCAGGCAATGGGCAAGTACAACGCGTCGGCCATGCTGACGTGGGGTGCGCACGACAACCTGTGCGCCAACAACATCTACCGGAACGCCAACGACGACATCAGGCAGCGTTACCTGCCCGGGATGTGCAATGGATCGATCATCGGCGCGCTCGGCTTAACCGAGCCTGGTGCTGGTTCCGATGCCCTCGGATCAATGGCCACAACCGCAGTGCAAGACGGCGACGAGTACATCCTCAACGGGGCCAAGACATACATCACCAACGGCCCAATCGCCGACATCGTGTTGGTCTACGCCAAGACCGACCTCGCCGCCGGCCACCGAGGAATCACTGCGTTCGTCTTGGAGACTGACACTCCGGGCTTCGCCGTTGCGCAAAAGCTGACCAAGATGGGCTACCGCGGGAGCCCCACCGCCGAACTCGTCTTCGATGATTGCCGCGTCCCTGCAGCCAACATCGTGGGCGAACTGAACGGCGGCGTTGGCGTCGTGATGAGCGGCCTCGACGTCGAGCGAATTTTCCTCGCCCCTGCTGCAGTCGGCATGGCCGAGCGCTGTCTCGAACTCAGCATGGAACATGCCACCACGCGCAAACAGTTCGACAAGCCCATCATCGACTTCCAGGCGATCGAGTTCAAGCTCGCTGACATGTGGATCGGCGTCGAGTTGGCCAAGGCCTACACCTATCGAGTTCTTGCGATGTGCGCCGAAGCCGACGAGAGCGATGCCGGCCACGGAGCGATCCATGCCCACTCTGCTGCCGCCATCTTGTACGCAACGAAGATGATGCGCGAGGTTGCCGACGAATCGGTGCAAGTCCATGGCGGCGCGGGCTATATGTGGGAGATGGAGATCAACCGCCTGTACCGCGACGCCAAGCTCCTCGAGATCGGTGCTGGCACCCAGGAAGTCCGGCGCGGCATCGTCGGCAAGTATCTCCGCGGCACCATGGGCTGAGCCCAATTGCCGTTGACGGGGCGACATCACTGACGGCCAGCGCAGCATTACCGTTGGGGTGATGAATACCGAACATCAATCGGACCCGTCCGGTGTCGTCAGATCGCCGCGTGAGTGGCACCCCCGTGCGCCTAAACCGCGCAAGGCAACTATTCGGACACCGCAGACTTCTCAGGAGAAGACCATGAAGACTTTGACATTTGGACGCGCCAGCGTCGTGCCAGCGTTGATCGCTCTCGGACTCGCTGCGTGCGGCTCAGATCCCAGCGACGCTGCCGACACCGACACCGACCCCATGACGACAGACATGGACATGGACATGGACATGGACATGGACATGAACATGAACATGGGCGACCCTGATGCCACACCCGCCGACGACGTCGCCGGTGCGGCATTAGCGAGAGGAGAGTACTCCCTGATGGACACACGCCCTGCGGGCTATGACGGCGTTACGGGCACCGCCGTCATAGCTCGGTCACCATTGGGCACGAGTATCACAACGGAGCTGGCCGGTCTGCTTCCGAACGTCGACTACATCAGCCACGCCCATGCGCAGGCCTGCGACGACGGCAACGCAGGCCCGCACTACCAGTTTGAAGTCGGAGGCCCAGAGTTCCCACCGAACGAAATCCATCTCGCGTTCACCAGCGACAACGATGGCAACGGCTTCATGACCGCTGAGAATGCAAAGATCGCCGGGACGGCCGCCGTGTCATTTGTGGTGCATCCAATGGAGTTCATCGACAACAAGATCGCCTGCGTCGACTTCGTCGAGGATGAACCCGGGTCGATCGACGCTGCGATTGGTGCTGGCCTCGACAAATCCACCATGGGAGACATGGACCACGAGCACTGAAGATGACCACGGAGGCTGTCCCCTTTGGACGGCAGGTTTAAGAGGCGACGAACATACGCGCAGAACCGAGCAGTAGCTTGACTCCAGCTGCAGGTCCTCGGTCAGGCCGAGACGAGCGAGACGGTCAAGCTCAGCTTGTTGCCGTCCATGCCACCTAAAGCGACGGCAATGGCCGAGTTGAGAAATGCCAATTCTTCGTTTGCTGTCTCGAATACCAGCAGTTCCTGCGGACCGGTGGCGTCAGTCCCGCGTCCAATCGCTTGGTAGGCGACCATGTCGTCGCCTTCGCCGATTCGAGCGCGAATCTCCAGCTGCTGCACCCCGTCTGAGCCGATACGCACGACGTCAGTGCCAGCCACCTTTCGCTCACCTTCCCAGTGACTGGATGTCGCCGTCCCTTCGAAAGGAACATCTACTCGAAAGCCAGCGCCGGTTGCACCAACAGGCGTAAAGCGCAGCTTTGCTTCAATCTTGCAGAATTCTGTGAGGGTTGCCATGAAAATCTCCTGTATTGGTATTGGGTTATGACATTTTCTTGATTCGGGGCAGATGTGCGACTACCAAACGGCGGATGTATCGAGGAGGATCACACGCTGCAGGTCGGCGTGAAACGCTCCAAATCCGTCA
>PASB01000060.1 GCA_002711735.1 Ilumatobacter sp. | reverse complement strand
TCTGGCAGATCTGAGATCTCGTCGTTGGGGAAGTACTTCGGTCCTTGAGGAAGCGTGCCGGCAAGATGATCAACAAGAGGCCCCAGACCCTCCCCTGTCGTAGCCGAAACCGGGAAGTACTCCTTCGCGACCAATTTGCTGGCCGCTTCCAGCATTGCCAACACCTGCTGGGGTTGAGCAATGTCGGTTTTGTTTACAATGATCGTCGAGGCGGACATGTCGAGATGATCGGCCACCCACTTGTCGCCTTTACCGAATTTCATCGTCGCGTCGAGCACCAAACACGTTGCGTCAACGTCTTTCGCACTGTCGAGCGCCGTTGCGTTTACTCGCTCTCCAAGCGCAGTCACTGGCTTGTGCAACCCCGGCGTATCAACGAACACCAGTTGGCTTGACGGCCTTGTAAGCACACCCATGATGCGATGCCGCGTGGTCTGTGGCTTATCGGAGACGATGCTGATCTTGCGGCCACAGATGGCGTTCACTAACGACGATTTCCCAACGTTGGGACGCCCGACAAAAGTAACGAAGCCCGACGTATGGCCGCCCGGATTCTGTGGTGTGTCAGAGTTGGTCGTTTCGTTGGTCACACAGCCATTCTGCCAACCTCTGTTCTATGACCCGCATCATCAACGGCATCGATGAAATGAAGTCCCTAGTCGGCGAGCATCTTGGCTGGTCTTCGTACACGGAGATCACCCAGGAACAGGTTCAACAGTTCGCCGAGGCAACCGGCGACCACCAGTGGATCCACATCGACGTTGCACGCGCCGAGGCCGGGCCGTTTGGCGGCCCGATCGCCCACGGTTACCTGACTTTGTCGCTTGGCCCTATGTTGTCTCCACAGGTCTTCGGAGTCTCAGGCGTTGCGATGGGAGTCAACTATGGGGCGGGTAAAATCCGATTCCCGTCGCCGGTCCCGGTCGGCGCCAGGGTTCGACTCGGCATTACCCTCGATTCCGTCGACGACATCCCGGGCGGCGCTCAAGTAACGCAGCAGTTCGTATTCGAATGTGAAGGTGCCCAGAAACCCTCATGTGTCGCGGAAGTCATCTTCCGCTACTACGTCTGAGCAAGACGTCCATGCAAAACGCCCAATCCATTCCACGGACCGACGTCGGGCTTGCTGAAGTTCACGAGGCAATTGCGGCGACCCGGCTCGACGATTTATGCCTTGTCTTCCGCAATCGTCGTTTCACGTGGGGTGAGGTGACTGAGCGCACTCGGCGGCTGGCGAATGCGCTCCTCGATCGAGGACTCGGTTGCCACACCGAACGCAGCGATCTCAACGGCCACCTGAGCGGCCAGGACCACATTGGCGTCTATCTCCACAACGGAAACGAATACCTCGAAGTGATGTTGGGTGCGCTAAAGGCGCGCGTTGCGCCGTTCAACATCAACTATCGGTACGTCGCCGAAGAATTGCGATATCTGCTTGACGATGCCAACGCGAGCGCGATCGTCATGCACAGCCAGTTCGCACCCGTACTTGCCGCAGTACTGCCCGGCCTTACGAACCTTGACGTGATCCTCCAGGTTCCTGACGATTCCGGGAATGACTTGCTCCCCGGTGCTGTCTGGTACGAGGATGCCTTGGCCGCAGCATCACCAGATCGTCCAGATGTCGAATGGAGTGCCGACGACCTGTATTTGCTTTACACGGGTGGCACTACCGGGATGCCGAAAGGCGTTATGTGGCGAAACGGTGACGCAATGGTCGAGTGTTTTGGGGGTTCGCGCACAGCAACAACTGTTGCCGAATTCATCGCTGAGGCGAACACTGGTCTTCAGGCACTGCTTGCGCCTCCGTTCATGCACGGGGCGGGACACTGGATGAGTTTTCGGACCTGGTTGGGTGGCGGCACGATCTTTGTGCAGTCAATTCCGGAACGACTTGATCCGGTTGACATCTGGACGCTCGTCGAGAGCGAGCGTGTCAACTTTCTGTTGATCGTCGGCGACGCATTTGCTCGTCCGTTGCTCGACGAACTCGCGCACCCGACAGGGCGCCAACCGTACGACCTCGCATCGCTGACAGTTCTACTGTCCGGCGGTGCCGCCCTTTCGTCCAATTTAAAGGTTGAGTTCCTCGAGCATCTTCCCACGGTGATGATCGTTGATGGGCTCGGGTCGTCCGAGGCCGGCGGCCAGGTGTCTCATGTGTCCGCAGGCGGCAACGCCTCGACGGGCACCTTCGAGTTGACGAGTGGCAATGTGATCCTCTCACCTGACCTTGATGCCGTGTTGCCCTCCACTGACACCACCACTGGGTGGTTGGCTAAGACCGGCCGGCTTGCGCTGGGCTACCTCGGCGACGCGGACAAGACCGCTCACACATACCCAACAATCGCCGGTGAACGTTACGCAGTGCCCGGCGACCGGGCCCGATTTGTCGATAACCATCCCGACGACTTCATGGTCGAGCTATTTGGTCGCGATTCCATGACGATCAACTCAGGCGGTGAGAAAGTCTTCGCCGAGGAGGTTGAAGCAGCTATCAAGGCGCATCCCGGAGTGTATGACTGCGTGGTTGCCGGACGGCCAAGCGAGCGGTGGGGCAGCGAGGTGGTTGCTGTGGTTCGAATCCGTTCGGGTCATGATGTTGCGGACTCCGATCTACTGTCCGAGGCCGCCCGACACATTGCCCAGTACAAGCTGCCAAAGGCAATTGTGCACGTGAGTGAAATCGTTCGATCTCCGAGCGGCAAAGCGGACTATCGATGGGCGAAGTCGATCGCTCAGGCCTGACCCGCTGGAGTCTGTGCGTTGGTTCCTACCTTTTCTGTACCTGCGACAGCATTGTTGTTGGGATGTCCAAACCCGGCTTCTGCCTTTGGCTGCGACCACGTCACGCTCCTGCCACTTACTGGATCGACGACGGACAGCGGCATGGTTTGCATCGGTCATCTATGGTGAGTTGCGAACCTCACGGATAGACGAAAGGCTGGCCTGACATGGGTCTTCTCGACAAACTCAAGGGCGAACTTGTTGACATCATCGAGTGGATTGATGATTCCCGCTCAACACTGGCATGGCGCTTTCCCCGCTATCAGAATGAAATAAAGAACGGCGCGCAGCTGATTGTTCGCGAAGGCCAGAAGGCAGTGTTCGTCTATCGCGGCGCATTGGCCGATCAGTTCGAGCCCGGTCACTACGAGCTGAAAAGCGAAAACCTGCCGATTCTGTCGACTCTGCAGGGCTGGAAGCACGGCTTTGACAGCCCATTTCGAAGCGAGGTGTACTTCATCAACACTCGCCCAGTCACCGATCTACGCTGGGGAACTCCGCAGCCCGTCACAATACGCGATCCTGATTTTAAGATGGTGCAGATCCGGGCAAACGGCCTCTGCGTCGTCAAAATTGCCGACGTTGAGATCTTTCTGAAGGAGGTGATCGGCACCGACTCTGCTGTCGAGGCCGATGAGATCGCAGAGCTGCTCCGCAGAGTCATCTCAATGGCATTTTCGGACATGGTCCTTGAGACCAGCCTCGGGGCGATCGACCTCCAAGGACAACAAGTATCTCTGTCCGCAAAACTTGCCGAATTCGTACAAGAACGTGTTGATGACGAGTTCGGTCTCGAGATCCCAGAGATGACAATGAACATCTCACTGCCCGACGAGATTACCCAGGCTATGACTAGCGGTGTCGCCAAGGGAGTCGAAGCATCCGGCTTCGTTGAGAACGTTGACCTTGACAAGTACCAGCAGGCCCAGGCCGCCGATGCAATGCTTGCCGCCGCCGAAAACGAAGGCGGCTCCGTCATGGGCGACATGATGCAAATGGGAATGGGCGTAGTCATGGCCGGCCAGATGGCTCAGTCAATGCCCGGCATCGTCGGGAATCAGCAGGTGGCGCAACAGCACGCAGAGCCTGTACCGGCCGCAGCACAGGTGCCACCACCGCTGCCTGGCCAGGCGTTGTATCACGTTGATCACGGGGGGCAACCAGGCGGCCCATACAACATGACACAAATGCAAGTTGGAATTGGCAATGGCCAGGTCACCGGACAGACCTTGGTCTGGTCCCACGGCATGGCTGGATGGGCGGCGGCGCAGACGGTGCCCGAGTTGCAGGCGCTGTTTGCAGCTCCCCCGCCGATGCCGGCGCGCGACGCAACGCCCCCGCCAGTGCCACCACCGCCTACCGCCGGGTGACAGATCGCCGATGAGTGAACAGCATCTTCCACCGCCGATACCTTCAACTTCGCAACCGCCCCCGCCTCCCGAGCCCAATGGTTTGGGATCTTCACCTGCGCCGCCACCTCCGGCTCGCGCCAAGGAGGTGTCCGACGACAATGATCCGTCGGCGAATTCAATGGCGATGAGGCATCTCACCGAAGAAAGCCGTACCTATCCGTGCGAGGCCTGCGGCGGCGAGCTGCACTTCGACATTCGTAGCCAATTTCTCAAGTGCGCGCATTGCGGCAATACCCATGAGTTAATGGAAAACAACGGACGAGTGGACGAAAGAGACTTGCGCGAGGCGCTCAGGCTTTTGCAGTTGAACAAACAATCTCACGAGCAGACATTTATCGACCTTGATAAGGAAATTACCTGCCAGAACTGTGGCGGCAACACGACGTTCTCAGGGTCACTCACCGCAGAAAAGTGCCCTTACTGCGCAACGCCAATTCAGCTCGATGACGTGCACGACGCTCCCGAACGCCTCCCGGTCGATGGCGTCCTACCGTTCTCCATCGATGACAAGCAGGCCAAGGAGCTGATTGGAAAGTGGATTAGTGGGCGCTGGTTTGCGCCTACCGAATTCAAGACGTATGGCCGCACGGGGGCGTTTTCGAGCGTCTACATGGCGTACTTCACGTACGACGCTGACGCCCGCACGCAATACACAGGCCGCCGCGGAGATAACTACACCGTCACGGTCGGCTCTGGTGAGAACCGGCGAACCGAGACACGCACCAGCTGGCGTCGCGCTAGCGGTACGGTTAACAACAGCTTCGATGACATCACGGTCTTCGCTAACGAGGGATTTGAACGCAACCGCATCGCCAAGCTCGAGCCGTGGCCGACGGAGACAGCAAAGCCGTACTCAGCGGAATATGCCGCTGGACACCTCCGCCGAACCTACGACCTCGACGTCGAGGAATGCCTCCCGGAAGCGACAGCACAGATGGAAGCAGCGATCACGCAGACCATTCGCCAAGACATCGGCGGGGACCAGCAGGACATTAACTCGATGAACATCAGTTGGCTCAAGATGACATACAAGCACTTGCTGCTGCCGATCTGGCTTCTCACCGTTATCTACGAGCAAAAGCCATTCCAGGTGTACATCAACGGAGTTACAGGCGAAGTTCACGGCTCTCGCCCCTACAGCAAAGTCAAGATTCTCACCGCGGTAATGCTTGCGGCGTTGGTTATCGTGGCGGTTGTGATTGCGGTCTCTGCAAGCGGTAGCGGCTAATGCTGATCTCGATGCTGCTGCTCACTTCAGTCGGCGCAATTGCTGCCCTAGCCGTTGCACTGACCGTTCGGTCAAAGAGAGACTTCGATCATGCAAACGAAGTGGTGCCCGGCGTGAGGTCACCGGCCCCCGCATCGTGGGCCGGTGCACACAGCACAGAAGCAAAAATGCATCGCCGGCTGGGCACCGCAGTTCGCTCCGCTCTCAACAATCCCCGCCTGGTCGAACTTGGCCTGTCCGATCAGACCAGGAAAATCGAGTCCGAGGCGCTCGCCATCGATGAACGACTCGTTGCTGCCGCTGGCCTTCCTGTGAGTCGCCGCGAAGACGCTGTAAATGCGCTGGCGCCTCACGTCGCCGCTCTCGAAGATGCCGTGTCTGCGTTAGTGACGGGCACGACGATCAGCCAGTCCAAAGCCCTGCTCGAACGGGCTACGTCCGAGGCCGACATCAAGCTGCAAGCCCTGACTGCGGCCCGCGCTGAGGTCGAACAACTCGATCAGGCAGTGACTCGCAATATCACCGCAAACCCCGACGAGGAGCCGGGTACTGCAACCCGCTAAGCCCGGCCCTAGCCTCGACTGTGTGAGCGAAGAACGATCCTGGGACACCGACCTGCTGCCTGAGGGCGAAAAGAAGGTCGCCGCTGTCCGTGACATGTTCGACGCAATTGCGCCAAAATACGACCGTCTGAACCGCATCATCTCTTTTCGGCTCGATGTTCGTTGGCGGAAGCGGGCCGTTCGCGACTTGGATCTTCCCGACGGAAGCACAGTGCTCGATTTGGCAAGCGGCACCGGTGATCTGTGTATTGATCTAACGAAAGCTGGTATGCGCCCAATATCAATGGACCTGAGCTTCGGCATGCTGTCAGCCGACAGATCGGGAAGCCCTCGCGCCCAAACCGACATTCTTTCCCTCCCGATTCCCAATGCATCGGTCGACGGCGTGATGTGCGGGTTTGCGCTGCGCAACCTGCTTGATCTCCCGACGTTCTTCACCGAACTCGGGCGAGTCGTGAGGCCGGGCGGACGCATTGCCCTCCTCGACGTGAGCGTCCCCAAAAATGGCCTCATTCGCTGGGGCAACGGCGTCTACTTCGGCAAGGTCGTACCCAAGATCGGAGCGGCACTTTCGGACGGCCCCGCCTACGCCTACCTCCCGAAGAGCATTGCTTATCTGCCTCCGGCTTCGGTGATGCTTGAGACGCTCGCCGCTGCAGGATTCGACGATGCGACCCACCAGCAGTTGTCAGGTGGCTTGACGCAGCTGATGGTGGGAACGCGGAGCTGACCGTCACAAATCGAAGAATCTGCAAAGATGCGCGCTATCACTCGTCCCCTCGCCGATGTCATCGGCAGTGATCCTGATTTGAACGACGTCGCCTGCGGTGATGGTTATTTGTTTGTGCGCGATGGTGTGGGCGTGGCAGGCCGTGGAGTAGCCCAACGCGTTAAAATTGACGACGCTGTCGGTGTGCTTGCTGCCATCGAGCATGACGGCACCGTCGAAGGCGTGACGCCGCTTGCCCTCGGGTCGATCCCTTTTGTGCCAGGCGCCAGCGGTGAACTGATTATTCCACAGGTCACTGTCGGTAAGGGCCGGGATGGCCTTGACTGGGTCACCTGGTTCGACGATGTGGACCCGACCGCTGCCCTGGCTCCGATATCGGAGCCTGTCCCCTTCACAGCAAACTATACGATTGGAAGCTCCGGGCCTGCGCCTACTCAAAGCACAGAGAAGTACCTTGATGCTGTCACGGCCGCTCGAGACGCAGTCCGAGCAGGTGTTTTAACCAAAGCGGTCATTGCCCGCCTCATCACTGTCACAGCTGATGTTCCAATGGACATCCACGCCATACTCCAGCGCCTCAAAGCATCATTTGGGTCCTGCTACCGCTACTCGATCGACGGCTTCGTCGGCGCCTCACCCGAGCTGCTGATCGAAATCGCCGACGCCACCGTCCGGTCACATCCGCTGGCTGGCACGACGCGCCGAACCGGTGATGTTTCCAACGATCGCGCCCTCGCTGCAGAACTTCAGGCGAGTGCTAAGAACCAGATCGAGCACCGCATCGTGATCGACGTTGTCCACGACACGCTGCTCCCCTGGGCAAGTTACCTTGACTGGGAACCCGAGCCCTCGATCGTCAGTGTCGCAAACGTGCAGCACCTCGGAACTCGCATGGAGGGAAGGCTCAGCCAACCCGGACCTTCGGTGATCGAGCTAGTCCGCTCGCTCTCACCCACGCCCGCACTCGGAGGTCATCCGAGCGCTGCAGCCCTCGATCTGATCAGCGACGTCGAGGGGTTCGAACGAGGACGCTACGGAGGCGCTGTCGGATGGGTTGACTCGGCCGGCAACGGCACATGGGCGGTTGCTATTCGGTGCGCCGAGTTCAGCGCCGATCGCAAAAGTGCACGCCTCGTTGCGGGCGGCGGCATTGTTGCCGACAGCGAACCGCTCGCTGAACTCGCTGAGACCCAAGCAAAGTTTCAGGCCATGCTCAGCGCAATCGTCCGTCCCTGAGCACTGATCCCGCAAGTCGAGGTCGACGCCGGCAATCGCCCGCAGGTCCACCATTATGAAGTCATTACCGATCTGACCATTGCGCTGCGGATCCCTTGGCCACTAGCTCACCCTTCCTGCCATGGCGTTCAGGCGGCAGTCGGGGACCTGACGCTATGACATAACTCCATAGTGACTACCGCAGCCGGAGGTTCAATGTCGCTGTCATAAGGAGACAGCGACTAGCCGAGTACACCAGCGACTGCTGCGTGCAGTAGTGCGTGTACCTCTACGTTACGACTACGAGTTGATTTGATCCGTGCAACCCACGGCCCGGGCTGGACGAGTTGGTCAACAAGCTGATCTGCAGTGCCGACATCGATCGCTGGGAGTCCATGCGCTGCTGCAAGTGCGACCACATCTGTGCCGTGCGGAGTGCCGAAGAGCTGCTCAAAACGCTTGGTTGCGAGTGCTGCTGCCTGCGGGAGAAAAGAAAAGATTCCACCCCCGTCGTTGTCAACGACGAGGATCCGGAGGTCGGTCGTGCGGGCTGCAAGACCGGCGAGGGCATTGCTGTCATGCACGAACGCCAGGTCGCCGATGAGCACAGCAGCGCTCCCCCGGCCCAAGGCCAATCCCAATGCAGTCGAAATAACTCCATCGATTCCGTTAGCACCCCGATTAGCGTGGGCCCGTGCGCTAGAACCGCCAAACCATTCGTGGTCGCGCACCGGCATCGACGAACTGACCACCAACTCGACGGTGGCAGGAAGATGATCGGCGACTAAACGAGCCACACCGGGTTCAGTCAGTTCGCCTGTTTCCTCAAACTTGTCCAGCGTTGCGAGGATTGCTTGGTCAGCAACACCGTTTGCTGATTCCCAACTCAGGGTCCACGTCGGGTCGGGGCGCACCCGCCGACAGCAGTCGATGATGTCTGCGATCGAACAGCGTGCTGCGATATTTCGGCCGGGGTCAATCACTCCTGGGCCACCGACTTGGACCAGAGTTGCACCCTCGGCAACCGCTAGGTCCGTCCACTGAGCCAATGTTTTGGAGGTCGACGGTCGGCCGATTCGGATGACTGCGTCGGGCAGATGCTCGTGAGCGAAAGGCGCGTGCCTGAGTATCGACTCAGCGGCGTTGACGACACCGTCAAGGTGGCGGAAGCCTGAGAGCGGATCTGCGATCAGTGGCCAGCCTGTCGCGGTTCTAAGAGCACGAACATCGTCGGCAGAGACCCCGCTGCGCCCGCCAACTAGAACCACGCCTTTTGCTTGGGTCAGCGCTTCAGGAACGGGGCAATTTTGGTTCTCAAGCACATGGGTCAACGGTGTAATCGCCGGCGGCAATTCCTGCGAGGTACCTAAAAGCGGTTCACGAAAAGCCAGGTTAATTTGAACCGGTCCGTTTTTACTCTGGAGTAAGGCCTGCTGCGCCAGAGGGCGCCAGTCATTTGTGGCTTCACCATTGGCTACTTCGGCCTCGTGGAACCACCGGACGTGAGGCCCGTAAAGATCCTGCTGGTCGATAGTTTGCGGGGCGCCGACGCCACGCAGCTCTGGTGGCCGGTCCGCAGTCAATACCACCATCGGGATGTCAGACATCTGGGCTTCAACGACAGCAGGAAAAAAGTTTGCTGCTGCAGTCCCGCTCGTGCACAGCAACAACGCAGCGGTATCGCTGAGCCCTAGGCCCAGTGCAAGAAACCCTGCCACGCGTTCGTCGTGAACGATATGAATGTCAATATCATCTCGCTCGGCGAGGGCGATTGCCATCGGGGTCGATCGCGAGCCCGGCGAAATGACTGCGTGAGTTACTCCTGAGCGGCTCCACTCGTCAACAAGAGTGGCGCAGAACGTCGCCTGCACGTCACAGGGATGCGGTTCACCGGAGCGCTTGCCGACCATTACCAAGTGACGTTAGAGGCGTAACGTGGCGATTGTGGAAACGAGTACCCAAACTCTCACCCGACCATCGATCTCTGTCGACATTTATTCTGATGTTGTGTGTCCGTGGTGTTACATCGGTAAGCGCCGATTCGAAACGGGTCTTGCCCAGATCAATGAAGACCTCGGCGTCGATTTCGTCATCTCGTATCACGCCTACCAACTTGACCCGACCGCAGCACCTGGGGTTGCCACTCCTGTCCGCGAGGCCTACGCCAAAAAGTTTGGCGGTCCCGAGCGCGCCGACGAGATCCTCCAACACGTCACAAACGCCGCTGCCGAGGACGACATCATCTTCCACATGGATCAAGCGCTTCGCGCCAACACGTTGCTCGCTCACCGGATGATCTGGCTCGCGGGCCAGCCCGGCTCGCCGGTTGCTCAGGCGGCCATGAAGGAGCGGCTGATGCAGGCGTACTTTACCGACGGCGAGCACTTGGGCACCCCAGAGGTCCTGGCATCCTGCGCTGCAGAGTTGGGATTCGACCATGACGACATCGAAGAGTTCCTGTCATCGGACCGCGGGGTGGCCGAAGTACATGCCGAACTAGATGACGCGCACCAGAACGGAATTACCGCCGTACCGACCTACGTCTTCAACCGCGAATGGGCCGTACCGGGCGCACAGGATGCAAATACCTTCGAAAAGGTTTTGCGAAAGATGGCGGCCAACGCTCTCGGGGCGGCTGACAACGCGTGAGCCTCACGCTGGCACACGGTTTCACGCAGACCGGTCGGTCCTGGGCCAAATTGGTCGAAATGCTGACCCGTCTCGGGATGGACCCTGCCGCAATAAGTACACCTGACCTGCCCGGCCATGGCGATTCGGCGCTAGTTCAAGCTGACCTATGGGGCTCAGCTGATCGCCTCGTTACAGCGGGCAGCACCACCAACACATTGGTCGGATACTCAATGGGCGGAAGGGTCGCTCTTCACGCAGCGATCAGATACCCGGACTCCGTGAAGCGCCTAGTGCTGATTGGCGCAACGCCTGGTCTTGCAGATGACGCCGAGCGACGCGCTCGCCGGATTGCCGACAATGCGTTGGCTGACCACATCGAAAAGGTCGGCGTTGACGCATTCATTGACGAGTGGTTGACCAACCCACTCTTTGCGGGACTGACCAAGCAAACAGCACAGCGAGCAGATCGTCTTCGAAATACTGCGGCAGGCCTTTCATCAAGTCTTCGGCTCGCTGGCACCGGCGCCCAGGAGCCATTGTGGGGAAGCCTCGCCGACGCTAAATGCCCAGTTCTGCTAATCGTTGGCGCCACAGACCACAAATTTCGAACCATTGCAGAAAATATGGCCGATTTGCTCCCCGACGCCACAGTTGCAGTGATTGACGGCGCTGGCCACAGCGTTCACCTTGAGCAGCCGGCTGCCACCGTTCAGGTCTTACTCAACTGGTTCGCCAAGCGTCCCTAGTTAGCCGCCAAGCGCTAAGCCAATAGTCGTCGCTAAGCCGACGGCAAGTTGGAGATTGCCCGTGCCACCCAGCACCGGGATCAACGCGCTACCGGAGGCGCCACTGAGTACCTTGCGAATCGGGCTGACAGCGAGGGGGGCAGCGAGCAGGCCCAAGAGCGTAAAAGGGCGCCAAACTGCGCATAACCCGATCAGAACGAAAGCTCCGCCAACCAACAATACGTAGAGCAACCGAGTTCCAGAGTCGCCGAGCCGAACCGCAAGCGTCCGTTTTCCGACGTCGCGGTCGGTTGGAATGTCACGCAAGTTGTTGATCACGAGCAGCGCGCATGCGAGCGAACCTGCAACGCACCCAGCGACGACCGACAGCGCAGTGATCTTTCCGACTGCCGCATAGGTCGACCCAGCGGTGGCGACCAGACCAAAGAAAACGAAGACAAAGACTTCGCCAAGCCCGAGGTACCCATAGGGCTTGGGTCCTCCCGTATAGAACCAGCCCGCAGCAATCGCTGCAGCACCGACAACGAGGAGTATGAGAGAGGTGTCGAGCGCAATGGCCAACCCCGCAACGGCGGCAACGCCAAAGGACGCGAATGCGGCGCGTTTGACCGCGGCCGGCGATGCGAGACCGCTCGCCACCAGCCGCTCCGGGCCGACCCGAACGTCGTCGGTGCCTCGCACCCCATCGGAGTAATCATTGGCGTAGTTCACGCCGATTTGCAGCGCGACGCTGACAATGAGACAGGCTGCGATGCGCCACCAAGTCATCGTGCCAATTCCAACGGCGGCGGCGGCGCCGAGTGCCACAGGTACAATCGCGGCGGGCAACGTGCGAGGCCGTGCCCCAATGATCCAGGTATTCATGTCCACTCCATTCTAAGAACTTTGCGAGACTGTGTCGATGAGCGAGCCGTGGCAGTTGTCGACATGCGAACTGGCCGAGACTTTGCGGACGAGTGCGGACTCAAGCCACGAGGCGCTCCACGCACACTCGGAGCGCCTTGATGCCACCGACTGGCATCTCAATGCAACGATCCGGCGACTCAACGGCGAGGCATTCACCGGCGCCAACCCTGCAGGTGCCGCGGAAGCGGCTGACGACAAGTCGGGCCTGCTGAGTCAGTTTGCGCTCTTGATCAGAGGGAGCTTCGACGTCGCTGGGACTTCGACAACTCGGGCTGACATTGCTATCGGCGAGGTCGCCGCTCCTGTCAACTTGGTGACCGCGTGACGGCGATCCTGGTTGCGATCGACCTGCCTGGGGGTCCTGGTTTTGTCGAGGCACTGCAACAAATCTGGCGAGACGGTAACGCTGCATTCCCGGTTGACCAACGGCTACCAGCAGTTGCCAAGACTGAGCTGTGTCGAGTGATGCGGGTTGGCGCTGAGGTTGAGCGGGGCGACGCACTGGTGGTCGCTACCAGTGGATCCACCGGAGCGCCTAAAGGCGTCGTGCTCACCCATGAAGCTGTCGCCGCTTCAGCCTCCGCCACAACAGCACGAATCGATGTCCGCGTAGACGATCATTGGCTGGCGTGCCTTCCGCTCTCCCATGTCGGTGGATTGTCGGTGGTCACGCGTTCGCTATACAGCAAGACTTCGCTTACTGTTCTTCCAGCATTCGACGTTACGGCGATCAATGCGTCGCCCGCAACGCTGATCTCGCTTGTCGGTACTGCGCTGACTCGGATTGATCCAACCGGCTATCGGGCCATTCTGCTCGGCGGCTCACGCCCACCCGCCAACCCTCCGCCAAATGCGATCACCACGTATGGGCTAACTGAAACCGGTTCAGGAGTCCTATACGACGGTCTCCCGCTTACGGATGTAGACGTCGACGTCGCCGAAGATGGCGAAATCCGGCTCCGTGGACCGATGCTGCTTCGCTCCTACCGCGACGGCACTTCCCCGTTGGACGATTCCGGATGGCTTCCCACAGGCGATCTTGGATTCTGGGAGGACGGTCGCCTCCAAATCGCTGGACGGAAATCCGACCTAATTATTACCGGGGGGGAAAACGTATGGCCCGAGACAGTCGAGGCGGCATTGTCGACACACCCGGACGTGGCTGACGTGCTTGTTCGCGGCGTGTTTGACCCGCAGTGGGGAGAGATCGTCGTAGCCGCTGTCGTTCCGGTAAGCGGGGCTGCGCCGACACTTGACGAGCTTCGCACCCATGTCAAAGAGACGAATCCCGCTTATATGGCGCCCAAACACATTGATCTTGTCGAGGCGCTACCACGCACCTCGCTCGGCAAGCTGCAGCGAGGTCAACCGACCGATCCAGCAACTCCCGCTCCGCCGTCGATCACGTAGGTCTCGCCAGTGATCCAGCTCGCCTGGTCGCTTGCGAGGAAGACCGCCAGGTTGGCGATGTCCTGGGGCTCTCCGAGCCGTTCGAGCGGCAGTCGGGCCGCCAGACTTTCTCCGAAATTGTCGACAAGGTAGGCAGCGAAGTCGGTTTGCACGAGGCCTGGAGCAATACCGATGACGCGGTTTGGACCGATTTCGCCGGCCAGTTGACGGGTCAGGTGGATAATTGCCGCCTTGGTGAGGTTGTAGACCCCAAGGCCGCTTTCAGCCCGAAGGCCGCCGACCGATGCGACGTTAATGATGACACCTGGCCTGTCCTTCATGGCGTGTTCGTACGCAGCTTGCGTCCAGAAAATGGGGGCATCAAGGTTGACTTGGAAGGTCTTGTCGTACCTGGACTTGTCTACGCCCATGGTGGGCCCGTAGTACGGGTTGGTGGCTGCGTTGTTGACGAGAATGTCTAGGCCTCCAAACCGTTCGATGGTTGCCTGCACCGCTCGCTGCCCGGCATCATCGTCACCAGCGTTGGCAGCAAACACGTCAACCTCGCCGTTCATCTCAGCCGCAGCCGCCTCAAGGGCGTCCTGTTTACGACTGTTCAGCATGACTTTTGCGCCAGCTTCAGCCATCGATGCGGCTATAGCCTTTCCGATGCCTCGCGAAGCTCCGGTGACTAATGCAACTTTTCCGTCCAGAGATATCTCCATGGATCCAAAAGTTACTCCGCTGTGTTGCCCAGGTCATCACGGTGATCTTGCCGGAAGCCCACCGGGACCGACCCACCCCAGTGATGTTCAGAGAGGAGCGCTAGTTCGCGTTTCTGCATCGCCGTGCGTTCCGTGGGGTCTACGTGATCATGACCGGTGATGTGCAAGATTCCATGCACGACGAGCAAAGCGATTTCGTCGTCGAAAGTGCCTGCATGCTCGGCGTATTGGCGAGCAGCGATCGCGGGTGAAATGACAATGTCACCAAGGAGTACAGGAATGTCGATATCAGGCATCGGGTCGTCATCAAGCGGGAACGACAGCACATCGGTCGGTCCAGTCTTTCCCATGTGTTCAGCATTCAAAGCTGCGATCTCGGTCTGATCGATGAAGGTAAGCGTTAACTCTCCCGCAGCGTGCTCGGTGCGTAGCGCTGCGGTCGCCAAACGTTGCCAGCGGTCAACGTCAATGATCGATTGTGGAGAGTCGTCTGCGGATCGAACGTCTTCAGCAATGACCATGAGCGGAGGCTTAGGCATCAGAGAGGTCAGATCGCTGTTGCTCACGTTCCAAACCACGCCGCTCGTACGCAGCAACAATGTCTGCCACGATCTTGTGCCGAACGACATCAGCACCGCCGAGCTTGACGAACGTAAGACTGTCGATGCCAGTCAGAGTCTGTTCAAGGGAGGCGAGGCCACTCTTACCGTTCGGTACATCAACCTGAGTCGTATCGCCAGTGATTACAACCCGAGATCCGAACCCGATGCGAGTCAAAAACATTTTCATCTGTTCTGGAGAGGTGTTTTGTGCCTCGTCCAGAATGATGAAGCTGTTATTCAAGGTCCGGCCGCGCATAAAGGCGAGCGGCGCGACTTCGACTACCTGTTTTTCCAAAAGTCGTTGCACACCTTCGACATCGATCATGTCGTAGAGCGCGTCGTAAAGGGGACGGAGGTAGGGATCGATCTTGGCCATGAGGTCACCGGGCAGAAAGCCGAGGCGCTCGCCAGCTTCGACAGCGGGCCGAGTCAAAATGATCCGCTCGACCTGTTTCGCCTGCAGCGCTCGTACCGCCATTGCTACAGCGAGCCATGATTTTCCCGTACCAGCCGGGCCAATGCCAAACGTGATGACATTATTCGAGATCGCATCCACGTAACGCTTCTGTCCTGCGGTTTTCGGTTTGACTTGACGACCTTTTGCACCGCGCAAAACCTGATGAGTGAGAACTTCACTCGGGCGTTCGTTGGCCTCAATCATGGTAAAGATACGGTCCAGAGTGTTGTCGTCAAGTTGCTGCCCGTTCTGGATCAGCGTCACGATCTCTTCGAAGAGACGAGCAACTGCGGTCACCTGCACTGTGTCGTCGCCGGCAACGCGAATTTCGTTGCCGCGAACTCGGATCTGAACTCCCGGGAACCGCTGCTCGACACGCCGCAGGAATTGATCCCGCGGCCCCACGAGTGCTGCCATGACGTGTTCACCGGGAACGACCACCTTGGTGGTCGAACTCCTAACGGTGTTGGTGCTGTGAGAAAGAGGCTGGGTCATGTGGCTTGTGCGTGGTCTGAAGGCATCCCCTCCGTCAAATCGGTGGCGGCACCCGTGAACCTGAGCAGACTCTCATAGTAGTGGAGAGATTTTCGATGTGTCCTGCCGAGATTCCCGACCAATCTTTTCGCTTCACCCTTTTCTCGTTACGGATAGGTCGCAGTCATCGCGGTGTCGAAGTGTGCTCAATCCATGAGGCGGCCAATGTCGGCAACCCACTCGCCACTGAGACACCGTCAATCGTGGCCAGAGTTGAGGGATTGGTAGAGATGATTGCCACTGCGCCGGTCGGCGCTTAGCCCGGCAGCCCCGCCAATCAACGCTTTACCTCTGATCAGGAAGTCGACGCTCGGTATCTCTTTGCTACCGCCGCAGGGCAACGCTCTAGTTCAACAGGCCCACCCCAAGGGCTATGTGGAATTCGTTTCATCTGAGCAGGTCATTGACCTCAGCCGTCCATCTACGCAGGTCTCAGGATCTGATGGAGCAGGTCAATTATCTATGCTCAGGAAAGGACGATGCTGGCGGCGTCGGTGGCCTCTAGGTCGTTTGGATCATGGGTGGCTATCACGCAACTAGCCCCAGATTCAGCAATGTGTTTGACGATTCTTGCGCGAACTCGTGCTCGGCTCGCCACATCAATCGCAGAGAATGGCTCGTCGAGTAACAACAATTTCGGCGTGGCCGCAATAGCGCGAGCCAGTCCGGTGCGCTGCCGTTGGCCACCTGACACCTCATGGGGGCGTCGCCGCGCTAGGGCGGCGATGTCGACGAGGTCGAGCAGCTCCGCGGTTCGCTCAGCGATGCTTGCCTTGCTGAGGCCAGCGAAACGCATCGATGACGCAATATTGTCAGCGAGCGACATTGCAGGGTAAAGCATGACGCGTTGCGGCAGATAGCCCCGGCTTGCTGGCTCTCCGTCAGGCCACTCGACGTGAGCTGCTTGCTCAAGCCCTGCAAGGCAACGGAGGGCGCTGGTCTTGCCAGCACCGTTGGGGCCGGTGAGCGCTACAAACGGCACATCCGGTAGGTCTAGCCGCAAGTGGATCTCACCGCGCGCGAACTCGATTGAAGCCGCCACTCTCGCCGCGGTCATCGCTGAACCTCAGACCGAAGGACCCCAAACCAGCGGTCGCGGAGAACCACTAGAACTGCAACGGCTAGGACGACGAGTACAGCGCTCAGAACCACGGCATCCGCGGGGTCACTCTCGAGCAAATTGAAGACTGCAAGTGGCAATGTCTGCGTTCGGCCTTGCAGACTTCCTGCGAAAGTAACTGTGGCTCCAAACTCACCCAATGCCCGGGCCCACGCCAGCACGGAACCTGCCGCAATTGCCGGCGCAATAGACGGAACCGTTACCGCTGTGAATACTCGAGTCGGCGAGGCGCCGTGCACTTGTGCGACTTCGGCGAACTCAATGTCCATCTGCCGGAGCGCTGCTTCGACTGAGAGGACAAAGAACGGCAGCGAGACAAAAAACTGGGCGAGTATGACCCCTGCGGTACTAAAGGACAATTGAATACCGAAGTCGGCGAGCCACTGGCCCACCACTCCCCGACGTCCGAAGGCAAGCAGGAGGGCGACGCCCCCAACCACGGGTGGCAGCACGATTGGCAGCAGGCAGAGCGCCCGGATTACCCGCGTCATAACACCTGTGCCGGTTGAAAGCAGCCAGGCCAATGGCAAACCGAATAACACGCAAAGCACCGTCGCTGAAAGCGAGGTGATCAGTGAGAGCCCCAGCGCTGACTTGGCTGCTTCGCTCCTGAGCGCTCCGCCGAGATCACTCCATGGCAGCCGCCACAGGAGTGCGAACAACGGGGCACCCAGCACGATCGCCGGAACGACGGCTATCGCAACGACCCAGTGGGGCGGCCGATTTGTCATGGGGCCGAGAAACCTGCGTCGGCCAAGATTTGCATTGCAGCGGCACTTCGCAGAGACTCAACGATGTCTGACCCGTGGGTCTTTCCTTTAACGGCAGCAGCTCTCCCGATGACATCAACGGTGTCCACGATCTCGACGGATCGGAGGTCGGGATGTACCCGAGCATCAGTTCCGTAGACGATGGCTGCGTCGGCTTCCCCAAGAATCACTTTGGTCAAGGTGGCACGCACATTTGGTTCACGGCTAGCTGGCGAGAGCGTTAGGCCTGCCTGCTTGAGAAGCTGGTCGGTGGCCGCCCCACATGGCGCCGAGTCGGCGCATACGACAGTGACCGCATCATCTGAAGCCGCTAAGTCCACTAAAGAATTAATCGCCCTTCCAACATCGGAATCAGATGTAACGATGATTAAGTCGTTGCGGTTAATCGCAATGCTGGCGTCGACGAGTTTGGCAGACTCAAGTCGCCGCATCGTCTTGTCGTCAGCTGTGATCACCGCCGCAGCCGGAGCACCTTGGTTCAGTTGTTCAAGGAACGCGCCCGACGAACCAAACGAGAATCGGACGTTAATGCCAAGGTCGTCTTCGAGCAGGGTCTCAAGCTCGTCGGCGACGTCGGTGTAAGACGATGCTGCGAGGACGTCAACAACTGACCCAGAGGAGCCACCGCACCCAGCGAAGCACATCAAGACGAATCCCAAGATTGAGCGACGATACGCTTGGTCAAAGAGCGGCCCTACCACCTTTGCATCGTATCGACGCCACCCCCAGCCGTGGCGAGCGCTGTTATTTCTCTACACAAGTGGAATGCGGTTGGCGCTATACGCCGCAGCGCTTGCCTGCTGCGTATCACGCCAGCCGGTGGGACTCATCCGCAACGCTTAGCAACATTAGGCAAAGCAGCGGCCCAGCTCAGGGCCTGAAACGGTGACGGAGCCTGACTGAATCTGAAGGACGCAGGCAAGGCTGAGAACCACGGCGCGCAGGCCGACGCGCTGAATGAGTTCAAGGAGGAAATTGGCAGCGAGTCCTTGCTCGAGGTGCTCCGAAAACACCTGAATTCAGAACGCCCCATCGGTTGCGTGATGCTGCGTGTACGACGCGCCTTCCAAAATTTGCGAGACTGTACTTGTGAGTTCTCGAATCGCTTCCACTTTTCTCGCCAGTTCTCTGTTTTTTGTAGCTGCATGCAGCGGCGGCAACGACGGGGATTCCTCCTCGACTACTAGTACGGCGGAGCCAGCCGAAGTGTCTGCGACCACGGCAGCCCCAGCCACTACTGCAGCCCCTGCTACGACCACCACCACCGTGGCAATGGTC
>PASB01000059.1 GCA_002711735.1 Ilumatobacter sp. | reverse complement strand
GGGTCGGGGTCGGCCGGGCGAGTGCGAGTCGGGTCGGTGGCCGCCCAAATGCGCATGCGGTGAGAGATCGGCTGGAACTCGGTGCCGTCGGTGGTGGGGGAGTTGACGAAGGCTGCAGCCAGGAGTGGGGCGATGGCATGGGCGCGTTGCCAGGTCTGGACTGGGTCGGGGCCGAAGTCGATGTTCAACTGCAGCGACGCCGTGAGGTTCATCATCTGAACGCCGGCGGGCGAGACGTCTAGAAAGTGACGCTCCATTGCCTTGTAGCGCTCGACTTCGAGTGTGCGAACAGGGTCGCGAATGGGGTCGAGGCCCAACGGCACAAGAGCGAGGTCGTGCTCGGCGAAGCGGTTGGCGAGCGCAGCGGTGTCGGACTCGATGGCGTCGATGAGGCTTCGGGGGCCGTCGTGGGGCGGTGTGACGAGTTCGACTTGGCCGCCCGGCTCGATCGTGACCGTGCCGCCGGCCGGTAATTCGCCCGACGCAGTTCGGGCCGCGTCCGAGGCATCGATCCGGCGGGTGAGGTCGCTGCGGTCGAACACCAGCCATTCGACCTCGGCACCGATACGCACCTCGGCGGAAGGAGTAAATGCGGCGTCAGCCCGAGCGGCGACGTCGGCGAGTGTGGCATGTTGCCCGTTCACGACGGTCGCGTGCTCATGGCAGCGCAGCGGCGGCCGTCTCGAGCCAGCGGATGACCTCGATGTCGGGTCGAGAGCCGGTCAACGCTCCGAGCTGGCGGATGCCGGTTGGGCTCGTGACGTTGACCTCGGAAAGGTGGCCGTCGATCACGTCGATACCGACGAAATACAGCCCATCCGCGCGCAGCGCTGGTCGCAGTCGGTCGACGATTCGTCGGTCGGCGTCATCGAGGTCGCACGCTGCGACGCGTCCACCGACGCAGATGTTTGCTCTGAAGTCGTCGTTCGTCGGGAATCGCTGGATCGCGCCGAGCGGCTCGCCGTCGAGGAGCAGAATCCGCTTGTCGCCGGTGGCTGCGACATCGAGGTAGCGCTGGACGAGCACCGGCGTGCTGCCGCGCGAAGTGAGCGTGTCGATGATCGACGGCAGATTCGAATCGTCGGCACGTAACGCCATCACGCCGCGGCCGCCGTGGCCTTCGATGGGCTTCGCGACCGCGCTGACGTGCGTGCGAGCGAAGGCAACGATGCGAGCTGCATCGGCCGTGACGATGGTGGGTGGCACGAGGTCGCCGAATCGGTGGGCATACAGCTTCTCGTTCGCGTCGCGCAGGCCCCGCGGCGCATTGACCACGAGCGTGTGGCCAGCAAGGTGGTCGAGCAGCAACGTCATGTGGAGGTACGCAACGTCGAACGGCGGGGCCGTGCGAATCAATACCGCGTCGATTGCGGTGAGGTCGACGTCCTCGACGTCGCCGAGGCGGAGCGGCTCCGTTGCGTGTTCGTCGGCAAACGCTCGTCGAGCCCGGGCTTGTGGGCGACCGTCGACCCATTCCAGGTCAGACGCCGTGCAATGCCCTATGGCGTGCCCGCGTTCTTGAGCCGCGAGCATGAGACCGAACGAGGTGTCGAAAGTGGGGTCGACCGTTTCGGGCCCGTCCATGACGACGACGATGTTCACGATCTCGACGCATTCTGTGATCGACGTTTGCGGCGGAAGGCTTCGAAGCGACCGACGAACTCGTCGGTCTGCTCGGTCGACCACTCGACGCTAGGCCACCCGGCGAGCGAGCGGCAGCGCTCGCCATGTGCACTCCACTCAGCGGTGAGCTCGCCGGTGAAGCCGAGTCGCTGTAGTCCGGCCATGCGGACGTGGATCGGCATCGCCACTGCCTCGGCCAGGCTGGAAGCTGTGCCAGCGAGCCAGCCGGTGTCGGTGGTCCACCTGCCCATCTCGGCGAGGGCGTCGGCGAGGGCGTCACTCGCTTGCTCGATGGCGTCAGGCTCGACGCCGTAGTACACGCTGATCATCGGCCGGAACGCGTGCTTGTCGATCCACGCCATTCGTTCCTGCACGAGTGCTTTCCCGGCGTCGTCGGCGGGAAGAAGAGGTGGCGCCTCGACGCGGTCCTCCAGCCACTCAAGGACTGGAATCGAGTCCGCGAGGTAGTCGCCGCCGACTCGGACCATCGGGATCTCGAGGCGCGGGCTGTGCTCGATGAACTCGTCGGGAAGCACGAAGTCGGAGCCGCGCACCGCAGATGGTGGGAGGTCGATGAGGTCGTGGCCGATGCCGCGTTGGTGCAGCGCAAACTCGACACGCGTTGCGAACGGGCAGATCCAATGCCCGTACAGCGCGATGTTATTCATGTTGAGTGCTCACACGAATAACTGCTCGCAGTTCGTTCCATCGAGCACGGCATCGACGCGGGCCCGATCGGCCTGGCTGAGCGCGGCGTACGCCTCGCGCAGCCATTTCAGGCACTTGCCTTGGTAGCCGAAGGGTGCCTGGTGGAACTCCTGGCCGTCGATCTGGCACACGACCTCTTCGGCACCTGACGTCAACGCCTGGGCGTTCGCCACCAGGAATGGTGCATAGGTGCGGCCGCATTCGGTGAGCAGGTCACCGATCGCAGGGTCAAGGTCCTCGGTCGACGACCACCCCTCATCGCCATCTACCGGCAGCCAGGAGAGGTCGTCGTGGCGTTCGACCCAGCGGATCACCTTGGGCGCTTCATCGACGGCGATCTGCATCGATGTCGGGTCGAACTGGACGAGTTGCGTGAGCTGGCCGAAGATGGCGAAATCGCCGCGGCCGGGACGGTCGCCGAGCAGGAAGTCGCCGCGTGAGAACCGTGCGTGCATGATGGCGAGCACTCGTCGGTACGAGTCTTCGATTAGTGGCGTGTTCCAGTCGGTCGACCCGACGAGGGCACGGCGACTGATCTGGCGGTGGGTGATGAAGTCGTATCCCTTCTGTGCCTGGTCGGAGTCGAGTTGCAAGTTGCTGCCGAGTGGGAGCAGCTTGCCTGCTTTGTCGATGTCGGGTTCGTACGCCCAGCGATAGTGGTACATCATCTTTGTGACCCACTCGTCGCCGAAGTCCTCAATGAGCATGTCGATGAACGCGAGTGCCGGGTCGCTCGGCACCACGCTGCGGTCCGCGTGTTCGGCTTCGAGTCGCATGATTTGCGGTGAGGAATCGACGGTGACGTCGAAGTAGCCGTCTCCCGATTCGTCGGGGTACGCGATGACCGGGATGATCGGCACCGGCGCGGGGCCCACGTCGTCCCACTTTGAGTCGCGCAGCACCCAGCGGAACGGGATCTGGCGGTAGCGCAGCACGGCGCGCACCTTGCGGGTGTACGGCGACCAGTACTGGCCAGCGAGAACGATGGGTGGCGGGTTGATCATGAGGGTGGATTCTCGTGCATCGTGACGACGTAGCCGGTTTCGGGCTCGGCGTCTCCGTCCAGGAGTGATCGGTAGACCGACTCGACACCGTCGGGCCCGGTCCGGTGTTCGACCGTGAGCCACTGGTCGGTGGTGTCGCTCAGCCGGTGGAACGATCGGGCGATGCGCGCGTCGAGTTCGCTCTGCCCCCAATCGCCGGCGCGCTTCGCTGATTGGCCCGGGGCGAAGAAAAACTCAGGTGTCGGTCCGGGCAGCGTGCCGCCGCCGCCGGATTCCTGCCAGTGGGTGGCACCGACGGTGAGTGACACCTTGAGTGCGTCGTTGAAGTGAGTGTGGACCGCACTTCGGACCGAGGCATTTCCGGCCATGTCGACCAACGTCGACGTCACTGTCGGGTCGAGTTGATCGACTTCGTCATACGTGAAGACCTCGTCGTAGAGACCGAGGTTCTCGACGAAGACCCGGTTGCGCTCGGAGGTCAAGCCGATGCAGCGATGGTCGTCGCGTTGGGCGAGGCACTGCGCGAGGCAGATCGATGTCTTCGACGAGGCGCTTGTGACGAGGGTCTGCGTTGCGTCGAGGAAGTTGTTGTCGGCGAGGTAGTCGTCGACGAGGAACGACGTCATGAACACGCCCCACAGCAGGAGGTACTCGTCGGCCTGTTCCGGGCGGAACATCACGTCGGCCGTGACGTCACGGAAGGCGGTGTACGTCGCCGCGTGCTCGGCGCGGTGCGCGCCGACGTCGCGGAAGGCGTTGCCGTACGGGGTGGCGTCGATGACGACGTCGGTCGCCATTGGATAGAATCCGAAATAGCGGCCGCCGACAGCGATGTCGGGGTGTGCCGACTCGGCAACCGACCCGAGGCCCATCGCTGGGATTCGACCCCACCGCTTGCCATCTGCACCGGGCTCATCGGCCGGGAAGAAGCCCCAATAGTCGAGCATTTCGCCGGCAACTGCGTACGTGATGTTGTTGGTGGTGAGTGCGAAGCGCTCGACGGTGAGCCTGATCTGCCCTAGCTGCAATTCGTTGGGACTCGTCTCGGTGGGTGTGCTCGTGGTGGAAATCGTCACGGCGCGTGTGTCGTAAAAGTCGGCGCGGTTGACCTCGAACTGCATGCCGCAGACCGTAGTGCCCTCTCTCCATCAATTGCCAGTTGAACACGCAGTAGAGTATGGTGGCGCGATGCCCCGCTACGGACAGCTGAACGAGTCCTACATTGCGTCGTGGTTTGCTCAGGACGAACCCGGCGGGCCGATGTGGGCGCTCAACTTGATGAAGTACCGCGAGCGAGCCGAGTATGCCGATGGCCGCAAGGCGTCGATCAGCGGCATGGAAGCCGACGACGTCTACGCGCCGCATGAGCATCTCCGCAAGGTCGGTTCGCGTCTCATCATGATGGCGCCCGTGGTGCACCAATTGGTGGGTGACGGCCAGGCGTGGGATCGCATCGCGATCGCCCAGTACCGAGACCGCATGGCGATGATCGAGATGTCGTCGAACGCCGACTTCAAGGCGGACGAAGAGCACAAGGAAGCGGGCATGGACTTCACGATCGTGATGGCCACGTTCCCGGTCGATGGCGACCCGGTGCCGCCGCAGCAGTCGGCTGCCGACGACGATCGGCTCATGCTGCTGCAGGTCGTGGCCGACCCTGGCGCGCCAGACATTGCGGCCGACGTCGAGTCGACTCGGATCGGTCGCTTCGCGATCGAGGATCGCATGATTGGCGACGATCGCACCTTTGCCGAGGCCCGTTATGACCTCATCTCCCAAGCGGTCGCCGATGAGCTCGCGGCACGTGGCACGACACAGAGCGACACCGACTACGTCGTCATCGCCGACCCGGCGTTCGACGACATCGCCCGGTCACTGACCGACACGACCACGGTGCTGTTCTGATGGAGATACTGCGCATCTCAGAGGCCGACGCCGCCGACATCTTGCGAGGGATCGATGACTATCCGAGTGGTAGTCGGTTCGTCGAGGTTGCCGCCGGCGACGATGCCGGGCAGCGCCTTCGAGTCCATCTCGTCGACGCGGGCGATGCTGACGCTCCGGTTATCGTGTTCTTGCACGGCAACCCGTCGTGGTCGTACATCTGGCGTCACCAGATCGCGGCCGCCGTGGCAGCGGGCTACCGGGTCATCGCCCCCGACCTGGTCGGCATGGGCCTGTCGGACAAGCCGACCGTGATCACCGATTACACCGTGCTGCGACACGTGGAGTGGATGCGTGCCCTGCTCGTCGACAAGCTCGAACTGTCGGGCGCCACGTTCGTGCTGCACGACTGGGGCGGCGTCATCGGCATGCGAATCGCCGCCGAGAATCCCGGCCTGGTCGAGCGTCTGGTGATCTCGAACACCGGTCTGCCGTGGCGCGACCCGGCCGAGCCGCTCCCCGACGACGTCGAGGCGTCGGGTCCGTTCGTCGACTTCCAGGAGTTCGCGCGGACGACCCCCGAGTGGCAGCCGTGGACGTTGCTGCCGATGGTCATGGTGACCGAGCCGAGCAGCGAGGTGGCGCACGGATATCACGCCCCGTACCCGGACCCGTCGCTCACGATCGGGAGTCGGGCGTTCACCCAACTCCTGCCGACCCGGCCCGATAACCCGATGTACCCCGCCTGCAACGCGGCGTGGGAGGTGTTGGATGTGTGGACGAAACCGGTGCTGACCATCTTCAGCGACAAGGACGCCGTCGCCCCCGACGGGTGGAAGCCGATCGTGGCGCGCGTCCCCGGCGCGACTGATCAGCCGCATGTGATCCTCGAGGGCGGCGGCCACTTTCTCCAGGAAGACATCGGCGAGGCCTATACCGAGGCGCTGACGTCGTGGCTCGGAGCTGCATCGTGACGGGGGAACTCGACCAGCGTCTCGGCAACCCGGAGTGGAGCGACAACTGGACGGTCGGTTCGGGTCTGCGGATGGAGGTCATCGACCAGCTCAGTCAGGTCTGGCTCTGCCAAGAGCCGGTCACGGTGGAGCAGGCTCACGGACTGGCACTTCCCGACGGCGCGTCGCTCTTTGGCCCCGGCCAAGCCGTCGCCGATCTCGCGTACTTCAGGCGATCACCAGGCGCGACAGACGATGGCCGCCTCGACACGATGGAGATCGATGGCCTGCGGTTCTCGTACGTGGGGCGGTCGGTCGCTGTCGAGCGTGTCGACGACGTCACCGTGATGTCGATCGACAAGCATCACACGATGCTCTACGCCGCTGGACGCGCGATCGAGGTACTCGACTTCGGCGACGAGACCGTCGCCACGCCCGCATGGATCGGGAGCGAACCCATTGGTCACGTCGATCTACCCAACGGCTGGGCGGTGCGCACCGTCGAGCTCGACGCTGACCTCCTCGCGGTCATCCCGAACCCGGCCACCGTCGTGATGATCAACGGGTTCGGGTTCCACGGCCTACTCCCTATCGCACAACTCGAAGAGGTCAGCACATGAGCAACAAGTACACGCTCTACGGGGCACCCGTGTCGTTGTACACGGGCAAGGCCCGGTCGTATCTGCGCACCCAGGGCATCCCGTTCGTCGAGATGTCGCCGGGCAGCGATCGGTACCTCAACGAGATCGTGCCCGCTGTCGGCCGCTGGATCATCCCGTGCATGGAGACGCCTGACGGCACGATCATCCAAGACGGTGCCGACATCATCGACCACTTCGAGCGCGGTCCGGGGCAACCCCTGCGCAGATACAACGCGTATCCGACGTCGCCGCTCTTACTCGCGGTCGCTCACGTGTTCGAGCTGTTCGGAGGCGAAGGCCTGTTGCGTCCCGCCATGCACTACCGGTGGAACTTCGACGAGCAGAACCTGTCGTTCTTGACCTCGGAGTTCGCACTCCTGATGCCGCAGGGACTCACAGCTGAGCAAGCCGAACAGGGCTTTCTTCAGAACAGCGGACGGATGCGCAAGGCAGCAATGGTCTTCGGGGTCACCCCCGAGTCACAACCGTTGATCGAGACGGCATTCCACGAGTGGCTCGACCTGTTCGAAGCGCACCTCGTCGACCACCCGTATCTGCTCGGCAACCGACCGACCATTGGCGACTACGGCCTGATCGCTGCCATGTGGGCGCACCTTTACCGTGACCCGGCGCCGACCATGGTGATCAAACAGCGGGCGCCGCGTGTTGGTCGATGGGTCGAGCGGATGACGAGTGTCGAGCCGTACCGACACGAGTTCATAGGTAACGATGACGATCTGATCGCGGGCGACGAACTGCCCGCCACTCTGGTGGCGATGTTGCGCTATGCGTCGGAGGAGTACCTTCCCGAGATCTCGGCCCATGTTGCCGCCGCGAACGAGTGGCTGGCAGAACACCCCGAGATCGAGGCGGGCACGAACGGGCTCGACGACCCGGCGACACGAGGTTTGACCGGAGGACGAGGTCTCATCGCCGGCGGCGCAGCGACGTTCCCTTGGCGCGGCATCGAACTGACCACGAGCGTGATGCCGTACCGGTTCTGGCTGATGCAACGCTTGCACGACGACCTGGCCTCGGCCTCGGCCGATGACGCCGCCAACGTCCGCAAGGTGTTCTCCGTTGCCGGGCTCGAACCAGTCCTCGATCTGCGAACCCTTCGACGCGTCGAGCGTTTCGACCACCTCGAGGTGTGGGGCCCACTCACTTGATTCCTATGCGCAACGTCCGCTATCTGCTTGCCCAACCCGAACAGGGCTACCAAGGGGCCGCAGCGTCGTTCTGGGTCCTCGTTGCGATGACGGTGCTGGCAACCGGTCGCAGCCTCGTCCACATTTTCGCCAAGGACGGCGGAGCGAACAGCATTGCCGGGATCGAGGTCTCCGGTGACGAGGGCGACAACCTCGTGCATCTCTTCGCCCAGTGGGGAGTCGAACAGTTGCTCTTGGCCGTCGTGGCATGGGCGATCATCGCCCGGTATCGCTTCCTGGTGCCGGCGGCGCTGCTGCTCCAGCTCGCTGATTGGGGGCTCCGGTCGGTCATCGGCGAGTTCAAGCCGCTCATCGTTGACGGCACGCCGCCCGGAGTGATCGGCAACATCATCTTCGTGCCGATCCTCGCCGTTGCCCTCTGGTTCTCACTCCCGAGAACCAACGCTTCCGCGTCCGATACGCGCTGATGCGCTTCGGAAGCCGGGTCCGTCCGCTGGTTGGTACAGTCCGATGACAATGACCGATGGGGCGATCACTCAGCAGTCTGACGAAGCGCCGGTCGACGGGCGCGTCGCTCGGCGTCAGCGCAACCTCGACACGGTGCTCGATGTCGTGCTCGAGATGTTCGCTGAGGACATGATGTTCCCGTCGATCGAGCAAGCCTCGAAGCGATCCGGGCTCTCGCTGCGATCGCTCTACCGCTACTTTGCTGATCCCGGCGAGTTGGTTGAAGCAGCGATCAAGCGTAGCCAGGCGCGGGCCGCCGAATTGACGCACCTCGCCCACATCGGTGAGGGTCCGTTCGCAGAACGACTCGACGACTTCGTCTCGATGCGGCTCCGGCTTTACGAGACCAACGGGTCGATGTTTCGTGCGACGATCCACAACGCGGCGAATCACCCACGGGTGCGTGACGAGATGATTACGAACCGGCGGCTCCTCCGCGATCAGTTCGAGTTGCAGTTCGGTCCCGAGCTGGCGGCGATGTCGCCACGAGAACGCTCATCTGCGGTTGAAGCCGGAAACGTGCTCACACAGATCGATTCGATCGACCTCCTACGGCGCGTCCGCAACCTCACCGTGGCAGAGACCGACACGATCCTGCGCGATTCGCTGACGGCGCTCCTCGTCACCACATCCTGACGACGACGAGATCGTCGCGGTGTCACGGGCGCAGCAGCAGCTTGCCGTGGTTCTGCCCACTGAAGAGCATCCGGAGCGCCTCGGGGAATCGTTCGATGCCATCGATGATGTGCTCGCGATGTCGCAGCGATCCGTCGGCGACCCACGCCGACAAGTCTGCGAACGCTTCGGGGATGCGGTGGAAGTAGTCCTTCATCGTGAACCCCTGCATCGATGAGCTTGTGGTGACCAGCTTCATGTACCCCGCCGGGCCGGCCGCGCCCGCCATATCGTCGTAGCCCGAGATGCCGCCGCACAGCACGATCCGAGCGTGGTCGTTGATGCGCTGCAACACGGCTTCGAGGATCTCGCCGCCGACGTTGTCGAAGTACACGTCGATGCCGTTCGGGGTCGCTGCGGCGAGTTGATCGGCGATCGACAGCTCGGTCGACTTGTAATCGACCGCCGCGTCGAGGCCCAGTTCGTCGACGAGGTACGCACACTTGTCCGGCCCGCCGGCGATGCCGACGACTCGCGCGCCGCTGCGCTTGGCGACCTGTGCAGCGACACTGCCGACGGCGCCGGAGGCGGCGGACACCACCACGGTGTGACCTGCCTCCGGCCGTCCGATATCGAGCATTCCGAAGTAACCCGTGAAGCCAGTCATGCCGAGCACGCCGAGGTGGAGCTCCATCGGGGTGACCGACACGTCGCACGGCCGGACCGCTCGGGCGTCGACGACGGCGGTGGTCTGCACACCGAGAAACCCGGTCACCACATCGCCAACCTGGAACCGTTCGCTGGCGGTGCGCGTCACGGGCCCGATGCTGAACGACCGCATCACATCGCCGGGTTCGATCGGCGGCATGTAGCTCCGCATCGGTGTGATCCACCCCTTCATCCCGGGATCGATGGAGACCAGCTGAACGTCGACTTCTATCTGCTCATCGGCCAGCACGGGTGCTGGCTCGTGTGTCACGGTCCACGCGTCGTCACCTGGGATGTCGGTGGGGTAGTGGTCGAGGCGGATTTGCGTCGGCGTTGAATCGCTCATCCGCCGAGAGTAAGTGATGCTTGTTAAACTGGCATAATCGACGATTACTACGTGAGGAGACACGATGACCGAGACGCCGATGACCGAGCAGGGACGCCTTGATCTCGTGCAGGACTCGCTCCTGCGGCGCATGCGGACGATGCACGGGCTGTACTACCAGGCCGTCGGCTCGATGGAACTCGAACACGTCAATCACTTCGAGCGCGTCGGTGTGTTACCCATCGCGTTCTCGCTGTTCCACTACACGAGCATGCACGACGGCGCGTTCATGATGCTCAGCGGCCAGCTGCCGATCTGGAACGAGGACTGGCAGGCGCGAGTGCAGATGGCGATCGACGATGCCGGCAAGGAGCGCCCGGTGTCCGACATGATCCACCAGCGCATCGGCAACTACGACGCGTTCAAGGAGTACCAGCGAACGGTGTTCGACCGGACCGAAGCGCACATCGCCGCCATGGATCCAGCCGACTTCCAGCGAGTGCTGGTTGCGCCGCCGTACCCGCCCCAGATCGCGAGTACCTACAGCGCGATGTGTGCAGGACCGGCGGGCATCACCGTGCTCGACGGATACGAGTGCTGGCTCTACCAACACGGGCTTCGCCACATGGGCGAGATCGAACTCGCACGCGCCCTCGTCGGCTTGGAGGGGATGACCTCATGAGTGAGGCGGCGAGGGCCGGCGCCCTCACTGACACCGAGCGTGAAGTTTCGCAGCGCCTGTCGCAGGGCTTTGCGTGGCCGACAGTTCTGCTCCTCGTGGCGCTGATTGCGATCGAGGGAGCGGTGATAGCGGCATGGGCTGTCGGCGCGATGCCGCTGCTACTCGGGATGTTTATCAACAGCGTTGCGTGCTACGGCCTCTATACGGTGGTGCACGACTCGGTGCACAAGGCCGTGAGCAACCGCAATCCGAAGTATGCGCGCTGGGACACGATCTGCGGCAACGTGGCGGCGCAACTGATTCTCCTGAGCTTCTCTGGCCATCGGTCGAGCCACCTGCGGCATCACGCCCACACCAACACCGATCGCGATCCTGATCTCGCGGCGAAGGGTCCGCTGATGGCGTTGCCGATCAAATGGCTTGCCAGCAATGTCATCGTGGTGCTCGTCGCACTGCCCGGCGGAGTGCAACTCGCGAGTGCCCTCAAGCGCCGCCTCGGAGGGGACGCAACCGCCGACACCGACGACAGCCGTTTGCTTGCCAAACAGAGCTGGGCGACCCGTGTGGGGGTGCTGGCAGTGCTGATCTCGATCCCGCTCGGCGCCGTCGTTCCGGTGGTGGTCCTGTGGATCATCCCAGCGCGACTCACCTTCCTGTATCTGCTGTTCTTCTTCGTGTGGCTGCCGCACTACCCGTATGAGCACGCCGACCGGTTCCGCAACACCCGCATCACCCTCTTTCCGGGCTCGACGTGGCTGCTGCTCCAGCAGGACCGACATCTGATCCATCACCTGTACCCGTCGATCCCGTGGTACCGGTACCGGGCGGCTCATCGAGAACTTGCCTCGCTGCTCCGCGAGAGCAGCGCGGTGGTGGCGGGACCCTCGAGCGATCCACGGGTACGCGTCCGGCTCCGCTGAGCTGCCGTTTCACGACCGGTGTTGAGCGTCCGTAGAGACCGTGCTATGTTGTGCTGCGTTAACCGGCACAAGAACGTGCTGGCAAAACCAGCACTTGTCTGCATTGTGCGGGCGAGATCGAACTCATACGTGATCTCGTTGGCCTGAAAGGAATGACCTCATGAGCACATCGATTCGACGATCGGCATGGGCGATCACGTTCGCGCTCGCTGCGGCAGCTTGCGGTGGCGGGAGTGATTCGTCGCCGTCGAGCGAGCCAGCGACGAGTGACATTGTCGCAAGCGATGAGGGGACTGAGATCGAGCCGGACGCCACGCCTGTCGCGACTGACGCGGCTGCGCCTCCGGCTAGTGACGATGGATCGGCGAACGCTGTTGTCGAGGAGGTCGTCGAGGAGGAACTTGAGCCGGTCGCCGGCGGCACCCTGCGCATGGCTCTCGAAGCCGACGCCGGGGGCTTGAACCCGACGTCGTCGGCCCTGACCGCGTCAGGGCTCAACATGGCGAACGCCGTGTTCGACACGCTCGCCGCAATCGGCGCGGATGGCGCAGCGGTGCCCTACCTCGCTGAGTCGATCGAGCCGGTCGATGGCGACCTGACCCTCTGGCGGATGCGACTCCGGCCGGGCATCGTCTTTCACGACGGCACTCCGCTCGATGCAGCAGCGGTGAAGACCAACTTCGACACCCAGCTCGCCAGCCCGCTGGTGAGCATGGCGATCCGGCCGTTCTTCCCGACGGACGGCGCCGCCACCGTCGTCGACGACCTGACGGTGGACTATCAGGTGCTCGAACCGAATTCGACGTTCCCCAGTCAATTGACCGGCCAGCTCGGCATGATGGCCTCGCCGACATGGTTGGCCGCTGCGGCCGAGGACGCGACCCTGAATCAGGCGCCGGTCGGGACGGGACCGTTTGTCATCGACTCGCGTGAGCAGGACTCGGTTACGAGGTTCGTCCGCAACGATGCTTGGTGGGGAGGAGAGGTGTATCTCGATGCCGTGGAATTCTTACCGGTACCCGACCCCTCAACGCGAAACGATCTTGCCTTCAACGGCGACGTGCAGATGATCCACACGGTCGATCCGGCGTCGTCGGGTGATCTCCTCGAGGATGATGATCTGCAATCAGTACTCGACGAAACCGGTGAAGAGAACTTCATCATGCTCAACGCCGCCGTTCCTCCGTTCGACGATCTGCGCGTACGTCAGGCCCTGACGTACGCGACGCCGTTACAGAACGTTCGGGACCTCATCGGCCTCGGTATCGCGCGACCTGCCGACCAGATGTTCACACCCGACCAGCCCTACTTCAACCCCGATGTGGTGCAAGAGGGGGACGACCCCGAACGTGCGCTCGAACTCGTCTCGGAGTACTGCACCGATGTTCCCGAGGGTTGCAGTGACGGGAAGGTCGACATCGTCTTCTCCTTTGGAGGCGGCACGGTGGCTGCGTCGCGTGAGGCAGAAATTCTCGAGCAGGGTTGGAAGGTCGGGTTCAACGTCGAGTTCAACGAGATAGTCCAGGATTCACTCGTCGTGAACGTGGCGACCGGGCAGTATCAGACCACCACGTGGCGGCAGTTCGGAGGCATCGACCCGACGGACTTGCGCCCGAATCTGATGTGTCGGACGGTCACCGAGGGAATCTCGCTCAACTTCGCACGGTTCTGCTCCGAAGAGCGTGACGCCCTGATCGTCGAGGCGCAGGCAACGGTCGATCCCGAGGCTCGCATTCCGCTCTGGCAGGCCGTCGTCAAAGACATGCAGGATGCGTACTCCTACATCTTCACGCGCCACAGTCCCTGGGTCGTCGCGTTCGACCCCGACGTCCGTGGCGTCTGCGATCGCACCTCGCCCGACGGCACTGCGCTGCGCTGCGTGTCGAATGGTCGGACGTGGTTCGACTCGACGTGGATCGTGTAAGAGTGTTGAACGCCTGACACCGCCGCGGGAACTGCAGGAGAGCCAACACATGAGCGACATGTTCAGACAGCCGGTGACAGGAGCGCGGGCGTGGCGCTCGGCTGACTTTGCCGGCGAGTCCGCATGGCTGACCACAATCGATGCGGCCGGAGTCGAGGTGCTCGCTGCGGCTGCGGCCGTACTGCCGGATGATCCGCATGGCTGGACCAACGTTGACGCAGGTGACGTCATTACCGACTCCGTCGCCGACACGATTGGTGGCCTCGCTCACGACCTGTGGCGCGGCAGGGGGTTCTTCTGGCTGCGGGGCCTGCCGAGTGACGAACCTGAATTGCTGCGTCGGCTGTTCTGGGTGATCGGCAACAACCTCGGCGTGCCGACGATGCAGAACAAGCGTGGACAGGTGCTCAGCGAGGTCTTCGATCGATTCGAGGGAGCCGAACGCGTCGTCGACACGCGCGGTTACGAGAGCAGCGACGAGCTGACGTTCCACTGCGATGGAGGGGACAGCATTGGCCTCGCCTGCGTCCGCTCGGCGCCGGTCGGTGGCCAGAACGGCTTGGTCAGCATGGCTGCGATCTACAACGAGTTGCTTCAAGCTCAGCCCGAACATCTCGACGTGCTCGAACACGGCTTCGGGTTGTACTCGCGTCGCGAGGCGTCGAGCGATGGCGGCACGTCGGCGGGCGGAGTGAGCGATAGGCGGCTTCCGTCGTTCGCATGGAACACCGATGCCGGCGACGAGCCCTGCTTCAGTGCGTGGATGAACCGTCGCCTCGCCGAGCTCAACGCGGAGATGTCCGGCACGCCATTCACCGAAGCCGAGCAGGCAGCACTCGACGCAGTCGACGAGATCGCGGAGCGTCCTAGCATGCAACTCCAGGCCACTCAGCAGCCCGGAGATGTGGTGTGGGTGAACAACCTCGCCGTGATGCATCGTCGTGAGGGATACGTCGACCACGACGATCCGGCGCAACGGCGACTGCTGTATCGGATGTGGCTCAACGACCGGGAGCCCGCTGCGGTCATTGCGGAACACGCGATGCTGCGCGCCGGCATCCGTGGCCCAGAACCGACCATCGGCGCCGACTCGGCAGCCTGAGAGGAGTGACGAAAATGGAGGTGACGAACGAGGTGATGCCGACGAGCCGTGACCGCGTCGGCGAGATGATGGAGCCGGGTCCGGACGGCCCGATCTTCATGGTCAATCTGCTGAAGTTCAAGGAGCGCGCAGAGTACGAGGACGGTCGGACCACCGACCTGTCCGGTCGCGATGCTTACAGGATTTACGGGCAACAGGTGAGCAAGCTGATACGTGACTTCGGGGGCGAGATTACGTTCACCGGTGACGTTACGTTCCTTGCGCTGGGTCAGGTCGAAGATCTTTGGGACGAGGTCGCCATCGCGAAGTATCCGAATCGAGGGGCGCTGCTCGAGATGTCGTCGTCACCCGAGTGGCAAGAGATCGGCGTGCACCGAGCGGCTGGACTCTCTGGTCAACTGAACATCGAAACGGTCGCATCACCCTTCGCGCCTTGAACATCTGGTGCTTTGATCGTCCCGTATCGACTGGCCGCGCGCGGTCTTGGGAAGCGACCGCAGCCTTCCCTCAGGTGATGGAGCACCGCACCAAACATCTATTCATCGACCCAGCCGCATTTGTCTCGACGAATATCCGGTCCAAGCGCCCTGAATGCTGCTGGTCAGCAGCAGGGTAGAACTCGCGCTCGGGTCAGCTCGCAGAGCAGGTGAGTGTGCCCAGGTACTCTGCTGGCCCGGAGTCCAGTCTCTGTGCCGGACTACTCAGGGAACGAGCTCTCTCCTCCGCCACCTGAACATTGCTTTGGACAAACTGCCTGAGCCAGTCGATGCGTTTCTGCCGATTCCGTGCGCCCCGCCTTGCTGAAGAGTCGAGAATCGGCATTTCTGCCGGCGAACGCGTGCCGCTAGCTTTCGCTACAGATGTAAACGGAACGTGTGCGAAGTTTCGCGCCACATTCCGGACTATCCCCGCCTCTGTGGGCCCGGCGCGAAGCTCAGTTTGGCCTGGTCTCACCCACTGCGTCGATCGGTTGGGAACGGATTTTGCAGACTTGAGAACGCGACCAGGTTCTCGTTGGCGCAGAACTCCCAGCCTTCGGGTCGGATTCTGGGCTGGCCAAGGTGGCACGGCGATCGCCGCTGCGATCGGTTCGACGATGGCTTTGGAGTCCCGAGGCTCGTCCCGTCGGGGCAGACACGTTTCGCCGCAGACCTCTCGAATCGAGAAATACGACAACCGATCTGCTCGACGCCGACTGTTGAGTCGATAACGCGGGCATATTGCCGTTCAGTTGCCCAAGCAGGCTGCTCCCCACAGCGACGCAGGTACCTGGGCGTCATCGGGGCGGATCGGCTGCCCGGCGTCGTCGATCTCAGGGATCGAACCACACACGTCGACCCTGTCTTTGCTTATCCAGAACTGTCCCTCGGCTTCCAGCACTGCGATGCCGGCAATCGTGGACTCCGGATCGTCCGAACCGCCGTCCACCGAAAGGAAGACCACCGCCCAACCGTCCTGGCATTCGAAGCCATCGACGGAGACGATCTCGTCAGTGTAGCCCTCGAGACCGGCGCGAAGAGCGCTCTCGGAGCACTCGACGGTGCCGCCAATCGGCTCGTCGTTCCCACCTGTCGTGCTGCCCCCGCCGCCACTGCCGCCGTTGAGATCATCGAGGGTTCGGTCAGCTTCGTTCTGGCCGAGCAGCACGAGAACATCACCGCCGTCAAGGGTTCCGGACTCAGTCCACACCCGGTCGTCGAGCAGGCTCAGCACCGGAAGGCCACCCATGACCTCGCCGACTTGGCGAGCCGTTTCTGCGGCTTCGGCCGTATCGACGTAGAAGACAACGGACCGATCAAGCTTCTCGGTCGACGTCACGGCCGGACCAGTGTCGAACCCAGCGAGGCTAAGCGCATCTGCCATCCGTCCCCCCGAGCCGTCGTCGATGTTGGCGTTGGCCACGATGACCACGCCTGTGTTCGCCTGGTCGACGGAGCTCTGCGGAATGTCTTGCGGAGGAGTTGGATCTGCAGCGTCGTCGGAGCCACACGCAGCGACTGCCAACGTGAGAGCACAGACGGCAGCGGCAAGTCGGCGACGTGTGACGCGTCGTAAGACACCGACGCTGCCGGGGAAGTCAAAAGACGACAACTGATTCATTTGCAAAGCCTAGGCGTTTGTGTCAGGTTACCCAAACCGCTCGCCGAATTTCATCACTTCTATGAGGGTGCTGTCGGCTGGTGCCAGCTGGCGCGTGCCGCTAGCCTTTGCTACCGATGCAAACAGAACGTGTGTGAAGTTTCGCTCCACGTTCCGGACCATCCCCGCCTCTGTGGGGATGGCGCGAAACAGCAAACTTCCTACTCAGTCGAGATGCGCGTAATGGTGTTTGGAACGTCAACAATCCGATCTTGGAGCATTTAGTCCAGCCCAAGGCAGCGATTTATAGACCGCGAGGGCGGCTATGCGACAGCAGGCGGCAGTAAGCATTATTGTGGGGCCCGAACAACGCAGTACCGGAGGAAGTAAGAACAATGAGATCGATCCACGACGCGAACCTCAGCGGCCAAGACACCACCGAGGCGTACATCCGAGAGTTTCCGAATCGG
>PASB01000058.1 GCA_002711735.1 Ilumatobacter sp. | reverse complement strand
GACAGGGGAGGGTCTGGGGCCTCTTGTTGATCATCTTGCCGGCACGCTTCCTCAAGGACCGAAGTACTTCCCCAACGACGAGATCTCAGATCTGCCAGAGGAGCGTTGGGTTGCGGAGCTCGTTCGGGAGCAACTACTCGCCGTGACTCACGATGAACTGCCGTACTCGATCGCAACGGAAGTGGCCGAATGGGAATGGCCTCGGATTCGCGTCAACATTCTCGTTGAACGGGACAGCCAAAAAGGCATGGTTATTGGCAAGGGTGGAGCCATTTTGAAGCGTGTTGGCGAGCTCGCCCGTAAGCAGATGCCAGAGGGTGTCTACCTTGAACTGAGGGTGAAGGTAGATAAAGATTGGCAGCGCAAACCTGAACGCGTAGAGCGACTCGGGTACTAGCCGGGGCCACCTATTGCGGAATGCTGGTCGTGACACTGACCGGACCGACCGGGTCGCTGGGCGTTCCGTTCGGCGAGCTAGGAGTTCCTAGAAGTCGGTCAAAGTCGTCCACAGAGGCAGCTTCCTGAGACCCGCTATCTGTCGGGATCAATACGATTTGACCGTCAATAGTAAAGGAGACCTGACCCACGGCCGGCGTATTTTGGAGCAGCGTTACAACGATCTGCGCCAACGCCTCGCGCTGATTCCGCAGGGCGATCGCATCGAACTCCTGGCCGTCGAGCTCGACTTGGATGATTCCACTTTCACTGGTCGGTGTGCCGACGATAAGGCCAGGCTCGACAAACGATTGCAACCGCCTACCGACGCTGTCGTCGGGAGGGCCGTCCTCGAGCAAAACAATAAGTTCGTTAAGTCCGTACGACGGATCGACTTCGGATGTCGCAGGAGAAAGCAGTCCGCGACTGATGAAGTAGACCGTGACCATCGCCGCAGGCGGGGGTGGGTCAGTAACGGGCACCGTCGAGGTGGTTTCCAACGCCGGGTCGGGGGTCTGCGGTGCCAGTGTGGTCGTGGTCGTGGTCGTGGTTGTCGTTGTCGTTGTTGTTGGATCGTTCAATCCGCCGAGCACGTCACCGTCGATAGCTTCAAAGGTAGAATCGCCGGTCGGCACTCCGCATGAGACGGCGATGACCGCCAACCCTTGAGCGGCAAGAACTGCGATCAAGGGACGCGTCGAAGCCTTCATGTCGCCGCCGATACCGGAAATTCGACGACAAAGCGAGCGCCACCGAACTTGCCGTCTTCCACCCAGGCGTGGCCGCCCATTGCGGAGCTGTGTTCTGCGACCAAGGCAAGCCCGAGTCCAGTGCCGATTCGGTGTCGAGCAGCGCTCCCTCGAGCAAAACGCTCGAAAATTCGTTCGCGTTCTCCCTGAGCAACACCGGGGCCATCGTCGATGACAGCAATGCGGATACGCCTGCTTCGGGTCGGCTCGATCTGAATTTCGACAGCTCCCCCTCCGTGATTTTTGGCGTTGTCGATCAGATTGCCGACAATTCGTTCGTAGCGCACCTTGTCGATCGACACCTCGCGTCGAGTTCGCGGTGCAACATTGATCGGCACATCCGGAGCACCGTACCGCGCAGCAATTCGATGGGTGAGGTCGACGATGTCGAGGCGCTCAAAGTTCATGTCAGTAGCGCCTGCGTCGAGCCGTGAGAGTTCGAGAAGGTCAATCACCATGCTGTCGAAACGTCGCACCTGACCGACGACGACGTCGAGTGCCTGGCGAGTTCGCTCCGGAACTTCCTCCCGACGGCCGTCTAGTACTTCAACAGCCGCAGTCAGAGCAGTGATCGGTGATCGAAGTTCATGGCTGACGTCGGAGGCAAACCGGGCCTCTCGTTCGATGCGTGTCTGTACTGCGTCAGCCATATCGTTGAACGAGCCGGCTAGACGGTCAAGGTCGGGGTCGGACTCTTCAACTAGTCGGGTGTCCAGCCCACCCGATGCAATGTCCTCGGCTGCATCCGCAACGCGGCTGAGGGGGCGGAGCAGCCGGCGGCTTGTTGAGAAACCGAAGAGGGAGGCCAGTACCAGGCCGCCGAGGCCGCCAAGAGCTAGCGCGGTCAAGATCGAACGCAGTGTGCGCTCGGTGTCACGAAGAGGGAATGCTTCGAAATACGCTGCGTCATGAGCGCCGATGTACAGACCGACGACTACGTAGTCCTCTCCGTTGATGGTGGCGTATTGACGCCCATTGCCCCCGTTTTGAACGATGTCGACTAGGCCCGCTGGGTAGTCGTCGATCCGAACGCGAGTATCTGAACCGGCGATCTGAGTCGCCGTTTCAGCAGCGAGAAGACTAGCGAATCCGTTATCGTCTGTGCGGAGATCGGTGTCGAAAAAGCTGCCAATTTGGCCCGGCGCAGCTGTGTACTCCTCGCGAACCTGGCTCGCATTTACGATTGCTTGATCACGCGCCGAAGAATCTTCTCGGGCCAGAAGGTTGCTCCGCGCAAAACCGTAAGTGACGCCGATCAAAAGCGATCCAGCGAAAAGGGCAATGAGTGCGAAGAACAGGGTGACGCGGGTGCGAAGGCGAAAAGAGCGTTGCCTGGCCACGAAACAAAGTTTTACAGGGTTGCCGGGCAGAAATGGTACGAGAGTCCTTATTCACCCGCTGCCGGTGAGACACCAGGGGGAGGAAGGTATCTCACCGGGGCAGCGTGAACACCATTAATGATGCGCCTCACGTGTGACGGATCTATTCGGGATGTGTGCGATTTCTGTAACAAAGGTCGACTACCTAAAACCCAGGCCTGAGCCCGGGGATCGCAACGCCGTGTAGTGTTTAAACGCACATGGAATCGTTGCTGTTCATCGAAGACGACGACGCGATTCGGTTGGCGCTATCTCTCGCTCTTGAAGACGAGGGTTACTCGGTCCGCCAAGCTGCAAATGGCACGGATGGCCTGGCAGCGTTCGACGTGGAATCCACTGATTTAGTCCTGCTCGACCTTCGCCTGCCCGACATGTCGGGCTTTGAGGTCTGCCGAGCGTTGCGATTGAAGAGCATTGTCCCGATCATTATCATCACCGCCCAGACCGACACCGTCGACATGGTGGCTGGGCTTGAAGCGGGTGCCGATGACTACGTGACTAAACCGGTGGTTCCGAAGGAACTGGCAGCACGCATTCGAGCGTTGCTCCGCCGCGTACATCTGCAAGGCGCGTCAACGGCGTCTGCCGCCTCGATCTTTGGTGAAATCGAGTTGCAGCGGGAGCAAGGCATTGTCTTGAGGGGAGGCGTCGAGCTCAGCCTAACGAAGACGGAGTTTCGATTGCTGTGCGAGTTTGCCGATCATGCTGGCGCTGTGCTCTCACGCGATCAACTTCTCGAGCGTGTCTGGGGGTACGAATACCTGGGTGACTCCCGCTTGGTCGACGCGCACGTTCGGCGACTGCGCGTCAAAGTTGAAGAGCATCCCGATGATCCGAAGCTGATCGTCACCGCCCGGGGCGTCGGCTATCGGCTCATCAAGAACTGATTGCTATTTCGCGTACAACGAATCAATTTCGTCGGCAAACGCTGCGAGGACGCCTCGGCGCTTGAGCTTTGACGTCGGTGTCAGCAGGTCTGTATCTGGCATCCATTCGTCGCCCAGTACCTTGACCTTCTTTACGGCCTCTGCGTTGTTGAAGCCTGCCATCGCTTCGACGAGGTCCGCATTGATTTCGGCAATCACTTCTGGGTTCTCCGCTAATGCAGCCATCGTTGCAGCATTGCCCTCAACGCTGTGCTCAGTTGCCCACGCTGCGGATGCATCCGGATCAAGGACGACCAGTGCAGCAACAAAAGGTCTTTGCTCGCCGATCGCACACGCTTGGCCAACTAGCGGGATCATTTTGAGTGCTGCTTCAAGGTTGGCCGGGCTGATGTTCTTGCCACCCGCAGTAATGATCAACTCTTTTTTGCGATCAACGATCTTGAGGTAACCCTCGTCATCCATGATCCCAATGTCGCCAGTATGCACCCAGCCTTCATCGTCGATCGACTCTGCGGTCTTGTCAGGAAGCCCAAGGTACCCTTCGAACATGTTGCCGCCGCGCGCGAGCACTTCACCATCGTCGGCAATCTTCATTTCGACACCGACTGCGGCTTGGCCGACGTAGCCAGGCTTCGCTGCAGCGGACCAAGAAAGTACGGCAGTGGTTTCACTCATGCCATAGCCCTCGCTGAGCGGTACACCAATGGTGCGGAACCACTCAAGAATTTCGGCAGGGATGGGTGCTGCGCCGGAGATTCCGATTTCGACCTGGTCTAGGCCAATCAAACCACGGACGGGTTTGAAGCCGACCTCATCGAGGAAATTCCAAGTCGCAACTTCTTCATCGGTTGCCTTCCCCCGAGTCATTTTCTCCATGATCGGTGTCGCAGCAGCGATCGCATCGTTGAACTGTTGCTCCTTCTCAGGATCGGCGGAAATCGCAGCTGTGACCCCGGCGTACATTTTTTCCCAAACACGGGGAACGCCGATGAAGACGTTCGGCTTGCTCTCACGGACCATCGCCGGCATTTGTGACGTCTCGGGACAGCAGAAAACCTTTGTGGCGAAGTCAAGCATGTAGTAGTGGCCAAGAAGACGCTCCATCACGTGAGCCATTGGCAGATACGAAACGTGGCGCTTGCCTGCGAAGTCTTGGATGTCGGTCTGGTCGCGCATCGACTGGCCGACGGACTCAAGCGTCCACGCAACGTTTCTGTGGCTCAGCATGACGCCTTTCGGCGGTCCGGTCGTGCCGGAGGTGTAAATAATGGTAGCGACATCATCGAGAGTGGCAGTCTCTGCCTCCACTGCGAGGTCGACCGGCTCGAACGTCATCAAGTCGCTGAATTGCAATACGTCGTCGGGAGTCCCGTCCGGTGTCTCGATAAGCGCAATGTGTTTGATCGTCAAAAGATTTTCGCGCACTGACTCGAAGCGCTCTAGAAAGCCGCTGTCTTCGAGAATTGCAACCGAGGCGCCGCAGTCGTTGACCAGGTATTGGATTTGATCGGGAGCCGAAGAGTTGTAGATCGACACCGGGGTGGCGCCGCAGAACAGCACCGCGATGTCGAGGGCGTGGAATTCTTGGCGGTTGCGAATCATCATGACGACCTTGTCGCCGCGACTTACGCCCAGGTCTTTCAGCGCAGCGGTTAAACGAGCGACGTCAGCAGCCATCTCGTTGAGGGTCTGAGACGCCCATGTGCCGTCTGAAGTCTTCCAGTTCAGGACTTCGATGTCGCCATTTCGTTCGACGTTCCTCAGAAACCGCTTCGGAAGGTTCTGTCCGGCAATACGGTCGTTGAGATCCTGGCTGGTAACAGTGGTCATCAGCACATTCTCGCACGACGGTCATGCTTTGCAAAAGTTGGCTATGACCCTTGGAGAAACTCGGCAACGGCGTCCGTGAACACGTCGTTTTTGTCGCCGGCGATCATATGCGCAGCATCTTTAACGTCGACGTAGTGAGCGTGTGGGACCATTTTGAGAAACTCGTCAACCTCGTCCTGAGTTACTAGGTCTGAGAGCCGTCCGCGGACCAACATTGTCGGCATCGTGATTCTCCGAGCGATCGTCACAAGTTCTTCATGATGACGGTCGCGGGCATGTTCTGAGCTAGCGCCAGATCGGACGCTCAGGAAGGCCGGATCCCAGTGCCATCGCCATCGTCCGTCCTCACTGAGACGGAGGTTCTTGGCGAGGCCCGACAAATCCTTGGGCCGCGGTCGATGTGGCTGGTATTCGGCAATCGCATCAGCGGCTTCCTCAAGATCGGCAAACCCCTCGTCAGCCTTAGCAGCCATAAACTCGAGGATGCGGCTGCCGCCCTTCGCTGCGGGCCGAGGGGTGATGTCGACCAGCGTCAGCGATGAGAACCACGAAGGAGCTGCATCGACGACGTGTAGCCCAGTCATCCCGCCGAGTGATGCTCCGACCCAGGCGATGTGTGTTGTCAAATTGTCGCGACGAAACCACTCGGCAATGCGCAGTGCATCATTGCAGTACGCGCCCATCGAATAGTCACCGTCGGGCGCCCAAGTCGAATCTCCATGACCTCGTAGGTCAATTGAGGCCACGCGGTGTCCGCGAGCTGCGAGGGTGACGGCTGTGCCGCCCCATGAGTGCCGGGTTTGTCCGCCGCCGTGGGCGAGGATCACTGGCGTGGCATCCCCGGGCCAGTGATCTGCAACGATGAACTGGTTGCTTCCGGTAGCGATGCGAATGGTCTCGGGCGCTGAATGCGTCACGTTAGGCGAGATTCGTTCGAGGCCCAGGTGGGTCGCCGCTTCTCGCGAAAGGCTTGTATGCCGACCTTCGCATCGGGTCCCAGGAACAGCTCATTTGACAGACGCTCCATATCGGCGAACGCAGAGTCGCGGTCCATCATCGGAACTGAACGGAGCAGGGCCTTGGTCTCGCGAACCGCGCGAGGTGCGCCAGCCTTGATGCCAACTACCAGCGCCGCTACCGATGTTGCGACATTGTCTGTGACGTGAGTTACTAGGCCAATCGCTCGGGCTTCATCTGCACCGAACTGCTCGCCGGTCAACATTGCCGCTGCGATTTTGCCGGACGGTACGCGCCGTAAAATTGGGACCGAGATTATGGCTGCAGCGACGCCGATGCGTACCTCCGTCAGGGCAAACGTCGTGGCACTGTGTACTACGACTAGGTCGCAGGATGCCATCAGCCCGATTCCGCCAGCCCGGACGGCGCCATCAACCGCAGCAATCGTCGGCCGCCCCGTGTCCATCAAGCGTTTGAGAACGCTTACCATTGGACCAGAGTCCGGTGCGCCGTCGGATCGTTCCTTCAGGTCGGCGCCGGCGCAGAACGCTGGTCCTTCGTGACGGAGCACGATGGCCCGGGCCTTGGCTTCTTCCGCAACATCGATACCGGCGTGTAGCTGCTCGAGCAAACGCTTCGAAAGCGCATTGCGGTTGTGCTGCGAGTCGAGCGTGATCGTGGCGACGTCGTCGACGATCGTCGTGTGAACCAATTCAGCCATGCGCCGAAGGTAGTCCCCGTCGCAGATCTAACCCTGGTTGGGCTGACCAACGAGAGGCATTTCGCGTACGCTGAGAATTGTGACTGAACTTCGCAACGACTTTCCTGCAGGCGTGCTCACGGGCGAGGCGGTGAGCCAGGTTTTTGCATTGGCGAAAGACCAGCGGTTTGCCCTTCCCGCAGCCAACTGCATCGGCACCAACTCAATGAACGCCGTCATGGAGACTGCGGGAAAGCTTAATAGTCCGGTCATTATCCAGTACTCGACCAGTGGGTCGGCATTCGTCGGGGGTAGGGACGTCCCCGTGGACTCCAACCGAGCGTCGATCTTAGGCTCGGTCGCGGGAGCTAAGCATGTGCAAACTTTGGCCGAAGCCTATGACGCTCGGGTGATTCTCCATACCGATCACTGTCCGAAGGCGAAGCTTCCGTGGATTTCGGGGCTACTTGACGTTGGTGAAGAGCACTTTGCAGCAACCGGAACGCCACTGTTCAGTTCCCACATGCTTGACCTATCGGAAGAGCCGATGGAGGAGAACCTCGACATCTGCGTCGATTATCTGAAACGAATGACGCCGATGGGGATGACCCTCGAGATCGAACTCGGCATCACAGGTGGCGAGGAAGATGGCGTCGATAACTCCAATGCGAATCCCGAGGACCTCTACTCCAAGCCCGAAGAGGTTGCGTACGCGTACGAGCGGCTAGCGGAAGTCAGCCCGAACTTCACGATCGCCGCAGCGTTCGGCAACGTGCACGGTGTCTACAAGCCAGGGAATGTGAAGCTCACGCCGACGATCCTCCGCGATGCGCAGTCGCATATCGCGGAGAAGCTCTCCACTGAATCAGACAAGCCAGTCAACTTCGTGTTCCACGGAGGCTCGGGCTCGACGGCCGCTGAGATTGAAGAGGCACTGAGCTACGGAGTCGTCAAGATGAATATCGACACCGATCTTCAATGGGCGTTCTGGGACGGGATCCGTAGGTACGAGTCCGACAAGCATGATTATCTCCAGGGCCAGCTCGGTAACCCTGCTGGAGCCGACGCGCCGAACAAGAAGCACTACGATCCGCGTGTTTGGCTGCGGTCCGGTGAAGTGAGCTTCGCTGGCCGCCTGGAGCAAGCTTTCCGAGAGCTCAACAACGTCGACACCCTCGCCTGAGCGGCAGATGCCCGCCCGAATTCCGGAGATCGATTTAAGTCCCCTTCGCGGCACCGAAGACGAGCGGCGAGCGCTCGCAAACAAGCTGACAGCGGTGTACCACGACATCGGTTTTGCTGTGCTGGTCAACCACGGCCTGCCGACCGGCTACCTCGACACCATGTTCGCAATGATGGCCCAGTTCTTTGCGCTGCCCGACGCACAGAAGCTCCTCATCGACAAGCGTGAATCACGTCACTTCCGCGGCTGGGAAGCAGTCGGAACCGAATTTACAAACAACCGGCCCGACGTACGCGAACAGATCGACATTTGGTCAGAACGGCCAGCCCTCGCTGAAGATGTCCTGCCTGCGTATCTTCGGCTGCTCGGTCCGAACCAGTGGATGCCCGATCATGTCATCCCAGCCCAGAAAGCACTGACACTCGACTGGTTTAATCGGCTCGGAACCATTGCTGATGAAATTCTCAGCCTCTTCGCACTCGGGCTTGGACTCGAAGCCGACCACTTCCACACTGCGTTTGACAAGAACTCGATGTCGCTCATGAAATTCATCAGCTATCCGCCGACTCCCGAAGGGGCGGCCGGAGTAAACGCTCACCACGATACGGGATTCGTTACCTTGCTGGCGGCAGGACCGACGCCGGGTCTTCAAGTTCTCGACCCAACCGGAGACTGGATTGATGTACCGGTGGTACCGGATTCGTTTGTGCTGAACATCGGTGAAATGTTGCAGGCGATGACGGGGAACTATCTCGTCGCCACAGCACATCGGGTCATCACGAGCGAGCCGCGGATGTCAACCGCTTACTTCCACGGCCCGTCGCTTCACACGGCGCTAGATCCAATCCAGCTCAGCCCCCGATTCATCGATGCTGTGGCAGGTAGCGAACGTCACCGCTCGGCTGGATTCATGACGACCAAAGAGCAAACGGCGGCCGGAGTACGCGACCTGGGCAGCACAAACCGCACCAACACCTACGGCGAGCAACTCTGGAACTACTTCGCCAGGAGCTACCCGGACATGATGCAAGCCCATTACGGCTAGGAGTTGCGGATGGTTTCCAGAAACTCGACAACGTCGCTTCGGTGCCGTGTACGCCTCATTGGTGGTAAAGCCGACACTATTTCCCAACGATAACGGGCTTTGCCCAGCCGTGGATCCATAACAGCAACGACGCCTTTGTCGGCTGAAGTTCGAATCAGACGCCCGCAGGCCTGCGCCAACATCATCGATGCACGTGGAATGTCGATCTGGCTGAACGCTGCGGGACCAAGGAGGTCGCGTCGAGCGGACAACAGCGGATCGTCGGGCCGTGGAAAGGGGATCCGATCGATGACCACGAGCGAAAGGGTTCTGCCGGGTACATCGACACCCTGGAAGAGTCCGGCAGTAGCGAACAGGCATGTTTCTTCGGAATCGGTGAACGCTTTGACGAGGGCAGGTTTGGGCAAGTCGCGCTGAGTTAAGATCGGGACGCCAAGACGACTCTTCATCTCGTCGGCTGCTTCGTCCATGGCCCGATAGCTGGTGAATAACGCCAGAGTCCGCCCGCCTGCCGCATTGATTAACGCCTCGAGTTCGTCGTTGGCCTTGTCTCGAAAGCCGGCAACGTTCGGGTTGGGCAGGTGAATTGCGTTGTACAGCAATGAGTTTGCTTCATAGTCGAACGGGCTGCCGACATCGGCAATTTCTACTTCACTCATCTGCATGCCGACTCGTTCTGCGAGCGACGATGGGATTGTTGCACTTGTGAGGATCGCCGTTCGCTTCGACCAGACCCCTTCGGTCATGGTCGGTCCGACGTCGAGCGGCGCAATCTCAAGCCGCGGTGATTCGCTTGAACCTGAGACAAATGCGACGTGGCCTTGTCGACCCTCAATGGCTAAGTCGAGCTGATTAATCGAGCGGCCGGTCATAGTTTGAGCCCGTAGCATTCGCTGCTTGGCATCCTCGTTCTTTGTGTCGATGGCGATCAGCGTGTCGTTGACCTCACCAAGTCGAAGACGAGCATCCGTCAGGACTTCCTGAATTTCGTCTGGTAGCGGAGCGGTCAGCCGTTTCCCGACCTCGTCGCCGAGTGCGTCCCGCAGACCTGTCCCGATCTCGGCGATACCGCCGGTGAGGCTGGGGTCCGTGATGATTTTGCCGACGACGCCTGACAATGCGGTAAAGCGCCCGGGTGAAACCTCGACACCGACCGTGTCGCTCATCGTGTCCTCGAGAACATGGGCTTCGTCAAAAACGACAACGTCGTGATCGGGGAGAATGGCGTCATCGCTCGCCACGTTGAGTCCGTACAAATAGGTATTGACTACGATGACGTCGGCTGCGGCGGCCTGCTGTCGTGCTTGTTCGGCAAAGCATGGGTCACCCAGCGGGCATTTGTCCGCCCCAGGACATTCGTCGCTGCCGACGCTCACGGATCGCCATGCGTTGTCAGATGGTGACCAGTCGAGTTCGGCTTGATCGCCGGTCGCCGAAGTGCCAGCCCATTCCGTGATTTTCTTGATCTCAGCCTGGGTGGCTACAGCCAACGTGTCGAGTTCGAGTTGACTCTGCTCGCCGCCGCTCATCTCTTTCAACCGCTGAAGACAGACGTAATTGTTGCGGCCCTTCAGCACAGCGAAGTTGAAGTCGGCGTCTAGATGCTCGGCCAAAAACGGTAGGTCCTTTTTTGCTAGCTGGTCCTGCAAGGCCTTGGTAGCAGTGGCCACAACCACACGTTTCCCACCAGTAATTGCTGGGACAAGGTAGGCGAGAGTCTTGCCGGTTCCTGTTCCCGCTTGGACTACGAGGTGCTTGCCCGTCGCGATCGATTGCTCGACAAGACGAGCCATTTCGAACTGGCCGGGGCGGTCTTCGGCGTTATCGAGGGCAGAGGTGGCGCAGGCAAGTGCTACGACAGCCTCAGTGGATTCGGACGGGGCTCGATTGAGGGATGATTCGTCAGTCATGCGTCGAGCAGCGCAAGTGCTTTGTCGAGTTCGATTTCGCCGAAGTCGGGCCAGGCGGTGTCGGTGAAGTGGATCGCCGCTCCTGCTGCCTGCCAGAGAAGGAAATTCGACACCCGACGCTCACCGCTAGTCCGAATGACGACATCGACTGGTGGGAGGTCGGGTAAATACATGTGTTGGCTGATCGTCTCGGGCGTCGGTCCAACGGCAGTGGACCTAGCACCCTCGACAGCCCTTATTAATTCGGCACGACCGCCGTAATCGAAAGCGACCGTTAGTGTCATACCGGTGTTGTCAGCGGTATCCGTAATCGCTTTACGGATTGCCCTCTGTACGTACTTCGGGGTTCGGGCTTCGCGCGAATCGAAGGGCCGGCCGATCCACTGGATTCTGACGTTCAGCTCATTTAGTTCCGCAACACGACCGAATAGCTTCTCGTGGAGGCCCAAAATGTGCCGCACTTCAGGCCGAGGTCGCCGCCAATTTTCTGTCGAGAAGCCGAACACGGTTAGCCAGCCAATGTTGCGCTGGACTGCGACTCGAACGAGCCGGGCAAGGTTCTCTTCGCCTTCGGTGTGGCCTTCGGTTCGAGGTAACCCGCGGCGTCCCGCCCAGCGGCCGTTGCCGTCCATGATGCATGCGACGTGAATGGATTGGTGAGCATCGGTCGACACGTTGAGCACCGTACCTGTCCGATGTGCTGCGAGCCGCCACATACGGCAACGGACGTGGAAGAATAAGGGGGTGGCCGTCAACTTTGCCTCTTCGCCTTTGCCTCTGGCAAAGGAAGCTGACAGTTCCGACTCGACGCGCCAGTTCCTCCGTCACGTCATGGTGGTAGGCGGCACGCTGCGCGAGTGGAATGACCTTGGCGATCAGCGGTGGGAGCATCGAGTCGAGACGTTAGGCGCGATTGTGAGCCAGGCCGGTGCGTCGTACCTCACCCTGCGGGCCTTCGAGCCGGGCGATGCTGCTGCGGCGCAAGACTGGTGGGAGCGTCAGATCGACAACTGCCAGGTCATGATCGACCCATGCGGCGACGGACGCGACCGGTTTGCCACAGCTATGCGGCGGCTTGATCCGGCGGACCCGGTCAATGAAGCAACGGTTGCCGAAGTGCTCTACGCCCCCGCTGACTGTGAACCCGACCTGATCCTTGTGCTCGGTGAGCCCGATCGTCTCCCGCCGTCATTGGTGTGGGAGTTGGCATATGGTGAGCTGGTCTTCGTCTCGGTGAGCTGGGATGAACTCGTTGCAGATCATGTCGTCGACGCCATTGCCGACTTCGCGCAGCGTGAACGGCGATTCGGAGGTCTTAATCAGACCGACGAATCAATCGGATGAGTGAGCTCTATCGCGACACTGGCGTGGTTTTGCGGACCTACAAACTTCGCGAGGCTGATCGCATCATCGTGTTGCACACCTGTGACAACGGCAAGGTTCGGGCCGTCGCTAAAGGCGTGCGGAAGACGAAGTCGAAATTTGGTGGCCGGTTGGAGCCAATGAGTCACGTCAAGGTGCAGCTCTACCGCGGGCGCGAGCTGGACATCGTCACTCAGGCTGAGTCGGTCGAACCGCTTGCGCCGATGCTGTCGTCGTTAGATCGCGCGTCGCAGGGCTTAGCCGTGCTTGAAGCTGTTGACCAGTTGTCGCTTGAGCGAGAGCCAAACCCGCAGCTATATCGAATGGTCGTCGGAGTGCTGCGCACGATTGCATCCAACCCGTCTCCGATCAACGTGCCGGCGTTCTACTGGAAGTTGCTGGCGAATGAGGGCATGCGTCCGCAACTTGACGTCTGTGTCAGGTGCGGCGATTCCGGACCAGGAACGCAACTTGTTGCCTTCGACCTGAACGAAGGCGGCGTGCTGTGTCGCTCCTGTCGTTCTGGCCAATCAATCAGTCCCGGAGCCCTCTCTCTTCTGCGCGATATTCTGGGAGGGCGTCTTGCTCAGGCATTGGCTCAGCTCGAGTCACCCGTGACGCACGAGGTTTCGGCGTTGGCAACCCGTGCTTTAGAATTTCACATTGAACGACGTCTCAAGGCCGTCGCCATGTTCGAAGCGCACTAACGCGTTCCAGATTCTCAGTAGCCTGCTTGAGCGAGCCGGACGCATTGTCGGCGACGTGCAGCGGATGCGTAGCCTGCGACGGGTGGGTCAGCCTTGGTGCTCGTAGACTCGCCCGCCTATGCCGGCAACCGACCTGGATCAGATCGTCTCACTCTGCAAACGACGCGGATTCGTCTACCAGTCCGCTGAGATCTACGGTGGTTTCCGCTCGACGTACGACTACGGCCCGCTCGGATCGTTGTTGCTCCGCAACGTCAAAGAGGCGTGGGTCCGGTCGATGGTCCAGCAACGCGATGACGTCGTGTTGATCGACGCAGCGATCTTAGGCCCACCCCAAATCTGGGAGGCTTCCGGCCACCTCGGAAATTTCTCGGATCCCCTTGTCGACTGTACGAAATGCAAGAACCGGTTTCGTCTCGACAAGCTGGCCGATCCGGAGACCTGCCCGGAATGCGGTGAGAAAAACAGCTTTACCGAGGCACGCGAGTTCAACCTAATGTTCAAGACGCAGGCGGGCCCGGTTGAAGGCGCTGGGGCAGATGCCTTCCTCCGTCCGGAGACGGCACAGGGCATGTTCACTAACTTCGCTCAGGTGCTGCAGACCAGCCGCAAGAAGCCACCCTTCGGTATTGCGCAGGTCGGCAAGAGCTTCCGCAACGAAATCACCCCTCAAAACTGGATCTTCCGCACCCGCGAGTTTGAGCAGATGGAGATGGAGTTCTTCGTGCCGCCGAGCGAAAGCAGCCAGTGGTACGAGTATTGGTGTAAGGAGCGCCTCAATTGGTACGTCGAACACGGGATCCCAACAGACATGGTGATGCTTCGCCCCCACGACGCCGACGAGTTGTCGCACTATTCGACTGGCACATCCGACGTAGAGTTTAAGTTCCCTTGGGGATTTGACGAATTAGAAGGCATAGCAAAGCGGACAGACTTTGACCTCAAGGCCCATGCCGCAGCGTCTGGTGAGAAGCTTGATTACTTCGATCCGCAATCGAACGAGCGGTACGTTCCGTATGTAATCGAACCTGCCGCAGGCGCAACTCGCGCAATGGCGGCTTTTCTCCTCGCAGCCTACGACGAAGACGAGGTCAACGGTGAAAGCCGTACCGTGCTGCGGTTGCATCCGCGACTGGCCCCGTACAAAGTGGCCGTACTTCCCTTGAGCAAGAAAGACACGCTGACACCGCTGGCACACGAGGTACGCAGGCTGCTCGCGGAGCGCTACATGGTCGACTACGACGAGACGCAAAACATCGGTAAGCGATACCGCCGCCAAGATGAGATCGGAACGCCACTCGCTGTCACAGTTGACTTCGAATCGCTCAATGACAGTGCCGTAACCGTCCGCGACCGCGACTCTACGGAGCAAATCCGAGTCCCAATCGACGAGCTGTTGGGCACTGTGTCCGGCAGGCTCGGCTTCTAGGGCCGTTTTCCAGTGAGCGTCACGTATCTCGACAAGATCCTCGATCGTCATCGAGAGATGGCAGCGGCTGACAGGCGACCAGTCGAGCGGCTCATTGACGAGGCACGTGAAATGCCGAGAGCGCGCGGCTTTCGGGCGGCGCTCGTCGCCAACACCAGGCTCGGAGTGATCGCTGAGATCAAACGGCGATCACCATCGAAGGGCGACCTCAAAGTCGGACTCGACCCTGCGGAATTAGCCGGTGTCTACGAAGCTGGGGGAGCGACTTGTCTGTCGGTGCTCACCGATGCCGAGGGCTTCGGCGGTTCAGTCAACGATCTTCAATCGGCGCGACAAGCCTGCTCAATGCCGGTGCTCCGAAAGGACTTCACAGTCTCCGAGCTCGATGTTCTCGACGCCCGACTCATGGGGGCCGACTGTGTGCTGCTCATCGCTGCCGCCTTGGACTCTTATCAGCTTGCGGAGTTTCACGCTCTTGCGCTCGACATTGGTCTTGACGTTTTGGTGGAGATTCACGACGAAGCGGAACTCGAACACGCACTCGAAGCTGACGCAACCCTGGTCGGGGTTAACCAACGAGATTTGGTCACCTTCCAGGTTGATCACGAACGTGCGGTCCGAATGGGCAGCGTCATTCCAGATAGCGCAGTGAAGGTCGCCGAGTCGGGAGTCCGGGGCGGTGACGACGCGCGCCGACTTGAAGACGCTGGTTATGGCGCAATCCTGGTTGGTGAATCGCTCGTCACGAGTGGCGACCCGAAGAGCATTCTTTGCGAGCTGATCGGCTAACCACTGCGGCTGTCGCCCGCTGATCGAAGCCCCTGAACTAGCCGCTGAGTAGTTCTTGGAAATTTCGGGAGCTCAAGAGGCTTGCGCGGCACATCGGATGTGCGTGCCTGTCGGGATGACCGACACGTGCGTGACTTCTCGATCTCAGGCGACAGCGCGATGCATTCTTGGACGCCGTGAGTTCCCGGACGTGATTTGGGCAGAAGAAGAGGACATCGTCGTTCGTTTGTCCCAACCCCGGTTGGCTGGACGACCAGGCCCCCGAGGAAAAGGTTTGCCGATATGCGTAACCGGGGCGCGGCCTCATTGGCTGCGCTGTCCTGACGTGATTCGCAACTGATCGGCAACGGTACCGACAGCCCGGTCGAGGTATTGCCGTCGGGGCCGTCGACGCATTGCAACTGCCAGATTCTGCAGTGTTGTCGAGAGCAGCGAACTCCGAACTTCCGAACCATCTTTCGCGGGCTGTAATCCCTAGAGCCGGCGACAGAATCGTCAGCGCACGTCGCCGGCTACAGCCAGACAACTGAGCCCGCCACCGCCAGGCTTGGTTTTGAGTTGCGAATGATCGAGAAAGAGGCAACTAGGCGCAGTTTGTACAGGGTGCTGACGTCGGCGAAGAGTGAAATCGACCGCTCGACATGGATCTCGTCCGAAACTGTTGTTGGGCGAGGTTGGTTTTGCTAGGTGAGTGCGCTCTAGCCGCTCAGCGGCTGAGCTCGCGGCGTGCGCTGTTAATCAAGAACCGTTGGTACAAGCCGGCTGGTAGCCGAGATACAAAATCAAACAACTTCGCGTCAGGCCCGATCAGCGCTCGACGACGGTTGTGCTGTACCGCCTTAAGGATCTCACGTGCTGCCTTTTCGGGACTGCTCTTGGCGAGCCTGTCGAACTCGATCTGCATGTTGTCAGGGTTCTGCCCGATAGCGCGCACGGTATCGTCGCGGCGTCCGCTGTTAACAATGTTGGTTTTGATGCCACCAGGATGAATCGTCGTGACTGAGACGTTTGAATTTTCGATCTCCAGCTCCATACGAAGTGCGTCGCTGAACCCGCGTACCGCAAATTTTGAGGCGTTGTAGGCAGATTGCCCTGGGATGCTGACGAGGCCGAAGACACTTGAGATGTTGACCACGTGGCCTTCTTCAGCCTGTCGAAGATGTGGAAGAAAGGCCTGCGTTCCATGAACCACGCCCCAAAAGTCGATGTCCATTACCCATTCGAAGTCGCTGATGGATTGTTCGGCGGCAGTAGCGGCGAGGTTGACCCCAGCATTGTTGATGATCATGTTGACCGAGCCGTGGAGGTCAGCAGCAGAGTCGGCCCAGGAAAAAACTGCGGCACGATCGGCGACGTCGACCGCAGTGGAAGTGACCTTGATCCGGTGCTCTTCACACATGCCAACGGTGTCAGCGAGTCCAATCGCATCGAGGTCTGCCAACGCAAGAGAAGCGCCTCGCGACGCCAGGTCGACGGCTAGTGCCCGGCCGAGGCCCGACGCTGCTCCGGTGATAGCGACTACACGACTGCGGAATTGTTTCACGAGGTCAGCCTGCCAGATAGCAACCGGACTGCGGTGATTGAGTGGCGATTGAACCCGCCACGTCTATCAGCAGCCTCGTTCTGATTTTGCCGTTGGCGATTTAGGCGTCGAATTGGAGCTGAAGGCTGAGAGATCCCTGTTGTTGTGCTGCAAGGTGCCCTTTGTGTTATTCCGGCCAAGGGAGGCATTGAGGTCGACTTATTCCAGGCGCGGCCTGGAATCAAAGCATTGATCCCGCACCGACGGTTTGCCGACAGGTACGTTGAGCTACCTGATGTTCGTCAAGATCTGTGGTATTACCAACGAAGATGACGCTTTGCTGTCGGTCGCCATGGGCGCCGACGCAGTCGGGTTTATCTTTGCGCCCTCTTCTCGTCAGGTGGCGCCGCAGAAGGTCTATGACATCACCCGTCGACTGCCGCCCGAGATTCTCACGGTCGGTGTCTTTCGAGACGAACTCCCGGCACGGGTCATTGAGTTGGCGCACAAGGCCGGAGTCAAAGCAGTGCAACTCCATGGCCGCGAGACTCCAGAGCAGGCCCGCGAGATCGCCGGTCACTTTCGCTGGGTAATCAAGGCATTCGGCTCAGATGACGACAACCTTCCCAAAGCCAACACTTATGGGACGGACATGGTCTTGCTCGACGCGCCCAGTCCTGGCAGTGGGAAAGTCTTCGATTGGTCGATCGCCGGGGACGCGCCAGACTCGATGAAACTTATCCTTGCTGGCGGCCTCACGCCTGAGAACGTGGATGCAGCAGTCCAAGAGGTGCGGCCGTGGGGTGTCGATGTGGCGAGCGGCGTTGAGAAGTCGCCAGGCAAAAAAGATGCGATGGCGGTTAAGCGCTTCATAGAGAATGCGAAAGCGCACGCATCTGAGCAGTACCGGGGCGATGACAACTTGCCCTACGATTGGGATGTCGAATAGCTGAGATCGACAGGGTTCGCTGCCGAACCAGTCAGTACCCTGGAATCCTGATGAGCATGAATCCGGACACCTTGTTGGCGCCCCCAGATCACACTGGTCGTTTCGGCGACTTTGGCGGCCGCTTCGTTCCTGAAACGCTAGTGCCTGCATGTCAGGAACTTGAAGCGGCTTTTAATGAGGCGTGGGCTGATTCGTCATTTCGCGCTGAACTCGACGAGGTGCATCGACTGTATTCGGGACGCCCGTCGATCATTACCGAGTGCAAGAACCTTAGTACCCAACTTGGCATTCGACTGTTTCTGAAACGCGAGGACCTCAACCACACTGGCTCTCACAAAATCAACAACGTGATTGGTCAGACATTGCTCGCAAAACGTATGGGCAAGAAGCGGATCGTGGCTGACACCGGTGCTGGGCAACACGGAGTCGCCAGCGCCACCGCTGCGGCGCTGATGGGGCTTGAATGCAAGGTGTACATGGGTGCCGTTGACGTAGAACGTCAGGCACTCAACGTGTTTCGCATGAAGCTGCTCGGCTCCGAAGTCGAATCTGTCCACAGCGGCAGCCGCACTTTGAAAGATGCCGTCAATGAGGCAATGCGGCACTGGGTAGCCAACGTTGCAGACACCCACTTCTGTTTGGGCTCAGTTGTGGGGCCGCACCCTTACCCCTACATGGTGCGCCAATTCCAGTCGATCATTGGTGACGAAGCGCACGCTCAGATCGGCGATCTCACTGGCGCAATGCCCGATGTTGTCGTCGCCTGCGTTGGTGGGGGCTCGAACGCTATGGGCATCTTCAGCGGATTCGTCGACGAGCCGGGCGTCCGCTTGGTTGGGGTTGAGCCAGCTGGTGGAGCAGCAATCGGCAAGGGTGTGCCCGGCGTTGTGCACGGCATGCGCAGCAACTTGATGCAGGACGAGTACGGCCAGGTGGAAGAGGCGCTCTCAATCTCGGCAGGCCTTGACTATCCCGGTGTCGGCCCTGAGCACTCTTACCTCTCCTCGATTGGGCGAGCGGACTATCCAAGTGTCACCGATGATGAGGTCATTGCCGGTTTCCGGCTGCTGGCAGAAGCCGAAGGGATCATTCCGGCGCTGGAATGTGCGCACGCCGTTGCGTGGATTTCGCGCGAGGCACCCCGCATTCAGGGTCAGACCGTGTTGATGAACTTGTCGGGACGTGGCGACAAAGATGTCGCGCAGATGATGAAAATTCTCGCTGATGCGGACGGCGACACCTAATGCCGGGGCTTATCGAAACTGAGTTCAGGGCCAAACGCAGGGCTGGTCGCAAATTGCTCGTGCCGTATATCACCGGCGGATACCCCGGCTGGCAAGATGCGATTCGGGCGTGCGCTGCGAACGGCGCCGACGCTGTCGAAATCGGTATCCCGTTCTCCGACCCGGTAATGGATGGTCCGGTCATCCAGCAGGCGTCACAAGCTGCTCTGGAAGCTGGCGTGACCCCCCAGTCGGTGCTCGACGAAGTGCCAGGTCTCGACGTAGGGATTCCGCTTGCAGTGATGACCTACTACAACTTGGTGCACCACCCTGGACCCGAACGTTTCGCTGCAAATCTCCAGCGTGCGGGTATCTCTGCAGCCATTCTGCCCGATCTGCCGCTTGAAGAATCTGACCCGTGGTGCGCGGCAGCGGCGTCGCATGGCATCGAGGCGATCATGCTCGCAGCGCCGACGGCCCCAGACGATCGGCTGCCGCAGGTCGCTGAGCGGGCGTGCGGATTCATCTACTCAGTGGGCTTGCTCGGCGTTACAGGCGAACGTTCATCGCTCGCCGCAACAGCAACCGACTTGGCGGGGCGGCTGAAGGCAATTACCGACAAACCAGTGCTGGTCGGTGTCGGTGTGTCGAACGCTGAGCAGGCCTACCAGGCAACCCGAGTTGCCGATGGAGTGATCCAGGGGGCCTCAGTGGTACGCCGGCTCATGGAGACAGGGCCCGACAGTGTCGGCGAGTACGTGGCCGGTGTTCGCGACGCTATCGACGCTGACTGAACGAAAACGGCATGTGGTCTTGCGCACATTTTCGGCGCGACGACCACCTGAATTACTAAGCACGTGGCGTAAAGAAACGCCTTGCGAGCCTCCGCACAAACTCGAGTGAAGAGCAGACGCATCCTGGCAGACTGGGCTGGTGTACGACTACATCATTGTTGGAGGCGGATCTGCGGGGTGTGCTCTTGCGAACCGATTGAGTGCTGATCCAACCAATGAGGTGCTGGTCATCGAAGCAGGCCGACGAGACTGGAAATGGGATGTTTTCATCCACATGCCTGCAGCGCTTGCCTTCCCCATCGGCAGCAGATTCTACGACTGGAAGTACGAGTCAGAGCCGGAGCCGTTCATGGACGGGCGGCGCGTCTACCACGCGAGGGGCAAGGTCCTTGGCGGGTCGAGCAGTATCAACGGAATGATCTTCCAGCGGGGTAACCCGATGGACTACGACAAGTGGGGTGCCATCCCCGGCTTGGAACAATGGGACTGGGCGCACTGCCTGCCCTACTTCAAACGGATGGAGACCTGTCTCGCAGGTGAAGAGCCAGGGCACCCTGGTCTCCGCAACGATGACGGACCGCTCGTCCTCGAACGCGGGCCCGCGAATAACGCGCTCTTTGACGCATGGCTGGCAGCAGGTGTCGAAGCAGGTTTTAATCGCACCAAAGACGTCAACGGTTATCGGCAAGAGGGCTTCGGTCCCTTTGATAAAAATGTCCTACGCGGTCGCCGTCTCAGCGCTGCGCGCGCCTACCTCCATCCGGTTCTTGACCGCCCAAATTTGACCCTGATGACGCGGGCCCAGGTCGACAAGGTGGTGTTTGGTGACCCGAAGGAGCCAGAGCGAGCTACCGGTGTCGAGGTCCGCAAGCTTGGCATCGGTGGTTTCTTCGGGCGTGGCGTATCAATGATTGAGGGTCGCGAAGTGGTGTTGTGCGGGGGTGCGTTCAACAGCCCGCAGTTGCTTCAATTATCTGGCGTCGGTGATCGCCAGCACCTGGAGTCCCTCGGAATTCCCGTGGTTGCAGACGTGCCAGGTGTCGGTGAAAACCTGCAGGATCACCTCGAGGTCTACATTCAGTACGAGTCCAAGGAGCCGGTGTCGATTCAACCGCATCTTGCGCATTGGAAAAAGCCGTGGATCGGTCTGCAGTGGTTGTTTCGACGGGGACCAGGCTCGTCAAATCACTTCGAGGCAGGAGCGTTCGTCAAAAGCAATCCGAACGAGCCGTATCCGAACTTGATGTTTCACTTCTTGCCGATCGCAATTCGTTACGACGGATCGTCGCCAACCGGGCCTAACGGTAACGGCGCGAAAATCGAGCACGGCTATCAAGTCCATGTTGGACCGATGTACTCCGATGCTCGGGGAACAGTGAAGATCACGTCTCGCGATGCGTCTGATCATCCGGCGGTTCAGTTCAACTATCTCAGCACTGAACAAGATCGTCGGGAGTGGATTGAAGCGGTGAGAACAGCACGCAAGATCTTGACGCAACCGGCGTTCGAACCACTTAACGCCGGTGAGATCTCGCCTGGGCCTACCGTCAAAACCGATGAAGAGATTATGGACTGGGTAGCCAAAGACTCCGAAACGGCACTGCATCCATCTTGCACGACCAAAATCGGACCTCAGAGTGATCCGATGGCCGTGATCAACCCGTCCACGATGCAGGTATGGGGTACGAAAGGACTCCGCGTAGTTGACGCGGGGTGCATGCCGAACGTAAGTAACGGAAACACGTATGCGCCGACGATGATGATCGCCGAGAAGGCAGCCGACTTGATCCTTGGCAACGAACCGCTGCCGCCTGACTACACTGAGGTATATCGCAGCGACATTGTCGAGGGCAGGCGTCGGTGAGCGATTAGCTAAACCCTACAGATCACGGTTTAGTAACTGTTGGGACCGCCTCTAATTCCGCACGGGCGCCATCTAGGCCTCGAACGGCGATCGGCTCGCTGCGCCGGGTCTTGCGGTGAAGAAAATCTACGCGAGCCCTCACTGGCAGTGACAGCAGCACCGAGGCAGTCGACGGGTGATTGCCAGGAGCTTTTCGGCTGGCTCCCGGGGGCTCAGTGGGGTTCATCGTTTGAAGAAGCGACGCAGCGAGGCCTGCTTATACGCTGTGAACCAGGCGAGCGAGCTACCGAGGAAAAGTAAAGCCATAGCCCATCGGTACACCATGCTCGCAGTCATATTGCCTACAACTTGAAATAGTCCGGCGATGATCGCCGCAAGAAAAACGGCGACGACCACCAGCCAGACGAAGCCAATCACTCGGTCGTGTCGTGTCGTCATCGCTGGGGCGCCGATCTAATCTTTTGGCCGTGATTAACCCTGCGACTTCCGACGAATGATGTTGAGTGCGGAGCCAGCCTCGAACCACTCGACCTGCTCGGGGCTAAACGTGTGGTTGCACTCAAAGGGAACGATCGAGCTGTCCGATTTGACGATCTCACACCGCACGGTCTCGCCTGGAACTGGCGGCAACGACACCACGTTGACGCGGTCGTCCTCGCCGATCTTGTCGTAGTCGGCCGGGTCGACAAATGTGAGCGGAACCATGCCCTGCTTCTTCAAGTTGGTCTCGTGGATGCGGGCAAAGCTGCGGGCGATCGCCACGAGGCCCATCCGGAAGCGAGGCTCCATGGCCGCATGCTCGCGACTCGAACCTTCACCCATGTTCTCGTCCCCAATGACGATCCATGCCTGGTCCGCCTCGTGGTATCCCTTAGCAATTTCAGGAAAACGCTGCGTCTCGCCAGTGAGCTGGTTCTTACCGAATCCAACTTCGTAGCCTGCGAAGGCGTTCACCGCTCCGAGGTAAAGGTTGCCTGAGATGTTCTCGAGGTGGCCCCGGTACTTCAGCCAGGGACCTGCCATAGAGATATGGTCGGTTGTGAACTTGCCCTGTGCCTTGACGAGTACCGGCAAGTTGTTGTATCTATCGAGTGACACTGGTTCGAAGGGCTCAAGCAACTGCAGGCGGTCAGAGGTCTGGCTCACGGCAATTGGAACGTCGTGGCCATCGGCTGGCGGCGCAGTGAACGTGTCTTCGCCGGGGTCGTAGCCTGCGTCAGGAAGAATCTTGCCAGCGGGTGCATCGAGACTTACTTCGGTGCCGTCGGGCGCTGTAATCGTGTCGACCGTTGGATCAAAATCAAGGCGCCCCGACAATGCAATAGCCATCACCGTGTCCGGGGAGGTGACGAATGCAAGGGTGTTGGGCGAGCCATCGTTGCGCTTCGGAAAGTTGCGATTGAAGGACGTGACAATCGTGTTGGACTCGCTTGTAATCAATTCAGAGCGGTTCCACTGGCCGATGCAAGGTCCACAGGCATTGGCGAGAACCGTGGCGCCGACTGCTTCGAGGTCAGCAAGCAGGCCATCGCGTTCGATTGTGGCCCGGGTCTGCTCGGACCCAGGTGTGATCATCAAGTCAATTTTTGCGGTGAGACCCTTAGCTGTGGCCTGACGCGCAATCGAGGCAGCGCGGGTAATGTCCTCGTAGGAGGAGTTGGTGCACGAACCGATGAGCGCCGCCGAGGGAATGAGGGGCCAGTCGTTAGCCCGTGCTGCTTCACCAACACCGGCACCCACCTTGTGAGCTAGATCGGGCGTATGCGGTCCATTGATAAGTGGCTTGAGATCGTCGAGGTTAATTTCGAGGACTTGGTCGTAGTTGGCGCCGTCGTCGCTACGAAGATGATCGGAGACCTTGTCAGCGGCATCGGCGATGGCCTCGCGGCCGGTGGCCTTCAAATACTGGCTCATGTTCTGGTCGTAGCCGAACACCGACGTCGTGGCACCGATCTCTGCTCCCATGTTGCAGATAGTCGCCTTACCGGTAGCGGAGATCGAGTCGGCACCGGAACCAAAGTATTCGACGATCGCCCCAGTGCCGCCTTTAACCGTGAGCTGGCGGGCGACCTCAAGGATGACGTCCTTCGGGCTGCTCCATTCAGAGAGCGTGCCGGTGAGCTTCACGCCGATGACCCTTGGCCACTTGACGTTCCAGGCAAAACCGGTCATAACGTCGACCGCATCGGCGCCGCCAACTCCAATGGCGACCATACCCAATCCACCAGCGTTGGGGGTATGACTATCAGTGCCAATCATCATGCCACCGGGAAAGGCGTAGTTCTCAAGGACGACTTGATGGATAATCCCTGAGCCAGGGCCCCAGAACCCTATGCCGTAGTTGGCGCTGACGGACTTGAGAAAGTCGTACACCTCGGCGTTGGTATCAACTGCGACACCGAGATCGATTTTCGCGCCGACCTTGGCTTGAATGAGGTGATCGCAGTGGACCGTTGAGGGTACGGCCACTTCAGGAAGACCTGCGGTCATAAATTGTAGGAGTGCCATTTGTGCTGTGGCGTCCTGCATTGCAACGCGGTCTGGATGGAAATCGGCGTAGCTGCTACCACGTTCAAGCTCTTGGTTGCGGGGGTCTGCGAGGTGGTTGACGAGGATTTTCTCCGTCAACGTCAAAGGCCGATTCAGGCGGTTGCGAGCAATTTCGACGTTACTCGGAAGGGCGGCGTAGACACGCTCGACGAGTTCTATAGGGGTAGTTGCACTCACAGAAGCCATGTAGACAACTATAATACAAGTTCATGAATTCGGCAAAGCACTCCACAAGCGCTTCGGAGGCCCCGCAGGGGCCAATTGCGCCGGAATGGGTCGGCATCGACCACGTTCAACTCGCCATCCCCAACGGAGCTGAAGACGACGCCCGAGACTTCTATATCGGCGTGTTGGGTCTGTCCGAGGTGCCTAAACCGCCTTTGCTCGCAAAGCGAGGTGGCGCATGGTTCGAAGCAGGAGATGTACGGCTGCATGTCGGGGTGGAGGAATCGTTTGTCGCTGCCAGCAAGGCGCACCCGGCGCTGACGATTGAGAATCTCGCGAGCTTCATCGAGAGCAGTGAACTTGACGCAACATGGAACAACGAGATTGCGGGCCTCACGCGTTGTCACATCTTCGACCCGTTCGGCAACCGAATCGAGTTGGTGCAGACGTGAGGCGAATTCGGTATCAAGAGATCGCAGACGAACTGCGCGAGCGGGCACGGAGCTCACCCCCAGGAACCGTGCTGCAATCTGAAGCGGAGATGTCCGCAGAGTTCGCCGCGTCTCGGGTGACGGTGCGCAGAGCTCTAGAACTCGTCCGAGATGATGGGTTGATCGCGGCACGTCAAGGCTTCGGGTGGTTTGTTGCCACCGACCCAGTGCGTCAGAGCCTGACATCGCTCGGCACAATCGAGTCGCAGGTCGAAGGTGTGGGCAAGATCAGCGAGCGCAAGGTCAGCGAGTTTGCGTTCGAACAACCGCCGGCGCGAGTGCGTAAGTTGCTCCAGGTTGACCAGGTGCTGCGAGTCAAGCGAGTCAATCTCGCCGATAGCGAGCCGTTTGCCGTTGTGACCGTCTGGTGTCCGGCTGACCTCGGTGCCAGCCTGTCGCGAACTGACGTTGAGCAGCGGCCGTTCTATGAGTTGCTTGACATCGAGTTGCGCGGAGCTACGCAGACCATCGGCGCTGATTCAGCGGAACCGGCAGATGCGAAGCTGCTCGGAATTCAAGTCGGCTCACCGTTGCTACGTTGTCAACGCGTTACGACGGACCGCCGGGGCGAGTCAGTGCTGGTCAGCGAGCACCTGTTCCCAGCACACCGCACCGAGTTCGTTGTCGAATTACCGCAAGCCGAGCCGAGCATGACTCCTTCAGGCTTACGCCTGGTTGACTGACATTGATCTAAGCGCAGCCCGGGCTGAATCCAACCTGCCTGCGGTCCGGAGTGCCTGAGCGTCGTAGCCTGACATTTATGGGAATGCTGAGGACATTTCGTTCGGTTGTGCAGTTCGATTCGATCACGCTTGATCGGGTTGAGCGGCGTCTTAAGAAGGCGGCATGTATCGATGACTACCGCCGAATAGCCAAGCGGCGACTTCCATTTGGGGTTTTCGACTACATCGATGGGGGAGCGGAAGACGAGCGGACACTCGCCCGTAACGTCACGACATTCGCTGATCTCGAATTCAAGCCACGCGTGCTCCGGGACGTGAGCAACATAGATACGTCGACCACGATCTTCGGACGGCCGGCAGCGATGCCGCTGATCTTGGCGCCAACCGGGTTCACCCGCATCGCTCATTCCCAAGGAGAGCTAGCCGTAGCGCGAGCCGCCGCCCAGGCTGGGCTGCCATGGTCGCTGTCCACCATGGGGACTCGTTCGATCGAGGAAGTAGCGGCGGTCAGTGATGGCGAGAAATGGTTTCAGGTCTACACCTGGAAGGATCGGGGGCTCGTCGAAGATCTAATCAAACGCGCCAAGGCGTCGGGCTTCACAGCAATCTGGCTGACTGTCGACACAGCGGTCCTGGGTCGGCGCGAGCGCGATGTCAGGCGAGGAATGACGCTGCCACCCAAGGTCGGTCTCGGCACGCTCGTCGACGGTGCGATCCACCCCTCGTGGACCATCGACTTTCTACGCAACGATCCCATCACCTTTGCGAACGTTGTCGGCAAGAACGTCGAGGACGGCAGCACAGCGGTATCGCTCGCAGAACATGTTGCACGCCAGTTCGACCAGGCGTTGTCGTGGGACGACATCGACTGGCTGCGATCGATATGGGACGGTCCAATCGTACTCAAAGGGATCCAGACCGTCGCAGACGCAAAGCAGGCCGTAGCAATGGGCGTCGAAGGCATTGGCCTGTCGAACCACGGGGGGCGTCAACTCGACGATGCACCCGCACCGATTTCGCTTGTTGAACCAGTAAGACAAGAACTCGGTGATAGCGGCACGATCATCTGTGATGGTGGCGCCCGCCGGGGAAGCGACATTGTTAAAGCGATTGCGCTAGGTGCTGACGCTGTTTCGATAGGCCGTCCATACTTTTATGCACTTGGAGCGGGCGGGGAACGCGGCGTCGCCCACATGCTTAACTTTATGCGAGAGGGCCTTGAGCGAACAATGGCGTTAAGCGGCGTTCGATCGGTTCAGGAGATCGAACGCAAACTGGTTCGTTGGAAGTAGTGGTCCGTTGGTGTTTGCAATGGATATACGGGCCCAACTGGTATCGGGCCGCACAGACTGACCGACTTTGACAGCATCGATTCCTAGCAAGGTGAAAAGTATTCGTCGCTACTTGATCCCGTCACTTCGTTGTTAACGCTGAGCAGGCGCCACAATAAAAAGATGTCTGATCGAGTCGCCGTCACCATTGAGGCAGGAATTGCCGACGTCAAAATGAATCGCCCCGATAAGCGCAACGCGCTTGACCCGGCCATGTTCACTGCCCTGGCGGAGGTTGGTGAGCGATTAAAGACTGAAGCCGGCGTGCGAGTGGTCGTGTTGTCAGGCGCAGGCAAGTCGTTCTGTGCGGGCCTCGATATGGCCTCGATGCAGGCAATCGCAGGAAACAACGATTCGGAGTCTCGCTCGTCCGGTAACGCCGGCGACATGGTCGAAGGACGAATCACTCACCTCGGTCAGCAGGTCTGCTGGGTATGGCAAGAAATACCGGTCCCCGTCATCGCAGCTGTGCACGGGCACGCATTGGGTGGCGGAATGCAAATCGCACTCGGTGCAGACATTCGCATTGTCCACCCTGGTACGAAGATGTCGGTGCGCGAGATCTACTGGGGTTTAGTACCGGATATGACCGGAACGTTCCAGCTTGGCAAGCTCGTTCGTCCCGATATCGCGAAGGAACTAACTTTCACTGCCCGAGTGTTCCCCGGCTCTGAAGCGTTCGACCTTGGGTTGGTTACTCGGCTTAGCGATGACCCCTACGCCGACGCAATGACAATGGCGCGTGAAATAACGGGAGTCAGTCCAGGCGCAGTGCGCGGGGCGAAGGAACTGATCAACAACATGGCCGCTGAGGGAGCAGCGCAACAGTTCGAGGCAGAGCGCCGCTTGATCCGTGCACAAATCGGAACGCAGAACCAGGTCGAGGCGGTCGCGGCCAGCTTTGAAAATCGGATTCCTAACTTTTCGGACTGACACCTTTCGAGACGGCGGAGCTACCGGTCGTTGAGCTAGCTGCCGCCTTTCCGGCGTCAAATTCGCCATATGAGTTGGAGTACTCGCACGTCCGCTAACCATTTCACGACCGAACGAGCGAGCACCCGGGCAGTCAAGGCTCTAGTATGAGGTTCCCCCGCTTGAGCCAGTGTTGTCTCGAGCATCCTCGCGGAAGTCCGCCGGTCGATGTTGACCCGGCTGGCTTAGCGTTTCCGTAGCCGATCAACGACTCGTGGATGTGACAATGCAGCAACTTCCCGGCCCTTCCGGCCTCTACGACCCCCGGCAGGAACACGACTCCTGTGGCGTTTCGTTTGTCGCAAACTTGAAAGGTGTCCGCTCGAACGAGCTTGTCGTTACGGGTCTGCAGGCGCTGACCAACCTAGAACACCGAGGGGCAACAGGCGCTGAGCCTGACTCGGGTGACGGAGCAGGAATCTTGCTGCAGATTCCCGATCGCTTCTTTCAGGAGGTCACTGACTTTGAGCTACCTGCTGCTGGCGCGTACGCCGTGGGCATTGCGTTCCTGCCGTCGATTCCGGAGCACGCACAGAACGCTATGTCCGCGATCGAAGTGAGTGTCACTGACGCTGGACTTCAGGTACTTGGCTGGCGCGAACTGCCGATCAACCCCGACTGTTTGGGCAGAACATCGCGCGAAGCGATGCCAACTTTTAAGCAGCTTTTCGTCAGCGACCCCGAAGGTGCCAGAGGCATCGACCTCGATCGGAAAGCTTTCGTCGCTCGCAAGACATCGCGACGCGAACTCGTCGGCGATCTCGACAGCTATTTTTCGTCACTCTCGAGCCGCACGATTGTCTACAAAGGCATGCTCACGACACCGCAGTTGGGCGAGTTTTTTCCTGATCTGCGTGACCCGCGAGTCGAGTCAGCGCTGCTGCTCGTGCATAGTCGATTTAGTACAAATACGTTCCCGTCGTGGCCGCTAGCGCATCCCTATCGATTCGTCGCTCACAACGGCGAGATCAACACTGTGCAGGGCAATCAGAACTGGATGCACGCACGCGAAGCGATGCTTGAGAGCCCGCTCTTGCCAGGCGTCGACAGGGCATTCCCGATCTGTACGCCTGGGTCCTCCGACACAGCTCGCTTCGATGAAGTTCTCGAATTACTGCACCTCGGTGGATACCCAATCCACCATGCAGTTCTCATGATGATTCCTGAAGCGTGGGAAAACGACAAGACGATGTCGTCAAAACAGCGCGACTTTTACCAGTTTCATGCGGCAATGATGGAACCCTGGGATGGTCCGGCATCGGTTACTTTTACCGATGGCGAGATGATCGGAGCGGTACTCGACCGCAATGGTCTACGCCCCAGCCGATATTGGGTCACCGACGACGACCTTGTCGTCATGGCGTCAGAAGTCGGTGTTATCGACATCGAGCCGACCAAGGTGGTGGCCAAGGGTCGTCTGCAGCCAGGCAAAATGTTCCTGATTGACACCAAAGAGGGCCGAATAGTCGGCGATGAGGAGATCAAGAGCAAGCTGGCTGAAGAGCATCCTTACGGTGAGTGGCTTGCAGCCGGCATGACCCGCCTCCCAGACCTTCCAGACCGCGAGCATGTCATCTTTAGCCACGACAGTGTCCTGCGTCGGCAGCAGATGTTCGGCTATACCCATGAAGAGCTCAAAATCCTAATCGCTCCAATGGCAGCGAACGCCTATGAGGCGCTTGGCTCAATGGGCACCGACACTCCGCTGGCTGTGCTGTCGGACCGGCCACGGTTGCTGTTTGATTACTTCAAGCAATTGTTTGCGCAGGTCACCAACCCGCCCCTCGATGCAATCCGCGAAGAAGTCGTCACAGCGGTGTCGGCGTCGGTTGGACCGGAGGCGAATTTACTTGCTCCTGGCCCTGATAGTTGCCGCCAGTTGGCGTTGCCGAACCCGATCATCGACAACGATGAGCTAGCAAAAATTATCCACGTCAACGACGACGGCGAACATGTCAGTCTGCAGGCCAAAGTGCTCAACGGGCTGTACCGCGTCGCGGACGGTGGGCCAGGTCTCCGGGCTGCACTCGATCGCGTGTGCCAGAAGGCTTCGGATGCAATCGAAGCCGGGGCCAGAATGATCGTGCTGTCAGACCGCAATGCCGACACTGTCGACGCCCCAATTCCCTCCCTTCTGCTGACTGCAGCCGTACATCACCACCTCGTGCGGACTAAACAACGCACCATGACTGGCTTGGTCGTCGAAGCCGGCGATGCCCGCGAAGTGCATCACATGGCGCTGCTCATCGGCTACGGGGCAGGCGCGGTCAACCCATACCTCGCCTTCGAATCAGTGGAAGACCTCATTCACGAAGGTATGCACGGTCTTGGCGACCTTGACGATCGGCTTGCGATTCGTAACTACATAAAGGCTTGCAACAAAGGCGTCTTAAAAGTGATGTCGAAGATGGGTGTTTCGACGGTGGCGTCGTACACCGGTGCACAGATCTTCGAAGCCATCGGTCTCGGTGCAGAAGTAGTTGAGCGGTACTTCACCGGAACGGTGAGTCAACTAGGTGGGATCGGGCTTGACGAGATCGCCGCAGAAGTCGCAGCCCGGCACAAGATGGCCAACCCGCAGCGCCCCGAAGAACGAGCCCACCGCAAGCTGGAACTCGGTGGCGAGTACCAGTGGCGTCGCGAGGGCGAACAGCATCTTTTTAATCCCGAGACGGTGTTCAAGCTACAGCATGCTGCGCGTGCAGGTCGCTACGACATTTTTAAGGAGTACACGACTAGCGTCGATGACCAGTCCAAAAAGCTAATGACTTTGCGTGGACTGTTCGAGTTTGCGAATGCCGACCGCTCAGGCCGCTCACCAATCTCCATCGACGATGTAGAGCCGGTCTCAGAGATCGTCAAGCGATTCAGTACCGGGGCGATGTCTTACGGCTCAATCAGCGCTGAGGCGCACGAGACACTTGCTGTGGCGATGAACCGGTTGGGGGCAAAGTCGAACACCGGAGAGGGCGGCGAGGACGCCGACCGGCTCTATGACCCTCAGAGGCGCTCGTCGATCAAACAAGTGGCGTCGGGTCGATTTGGTGTGACAGCTGAATACCTGACGAATTCTGACGACATCCAGATCAAAATGGCGCAGGGCGCCAAGCCCGGCGAAGGCGGGCAACTGCCAGGGCACAAAGTATGGCCGTGGATCGCAGAGACTCGCCACTCAACTCCAGGTGTCGGCCTAATTAGTCCGCCTCCGCACCATGACATTTACTCAATCGAGGACCTGAAGCAACTGATCCACGACTTAAAGAACGCCAACCCATCGGCACGCGTGCATGTCAAGCTGGTGGCCGAGGCGGGCGTCGGTACTGTTGCAGCGGGCGTGTCGAAGGCAAAAGCCGACGTCGTGCTTATCTCCGGCCATGACGGTGGTACTGGGGCGAGCCCATTGACATCGCTGAAACACGCAGGTGGACCATGGGAGCTGGGGCTTGCCCAGACGCAGCAGACACTGATGCTCAATGGATTGCGCGACCGAATCGTTGTGCAAAGTGATGGACAATTAAAGACTGGCCGCGACGTCGTGATTGCCGCTTTGCTCGGCGCTGAAGAGTATGGGTTTTCGACAGCGCCGCTCGTCGTATCGGGTTGCATCATGATGCGTGTTTGCCACATGGACACCTGTCCTGTCGGTGTCGCAACCCAAAACCCCGAACTCCGTTCGCGGTTTACCGGCAAACCAGAGTTCGTTATCAACTTCTTTGAGTACATAGCGGAGGAAGTGCGTGAAATCATGGCCGCACTGGGCTTCGCCACAATGGATGAGATGGTTGGCCATGTCGAGGCGCTCGACACCCGCAAGGCAATCGACCACTGGAAGGCCTCAGGCCTCGATATCAGCCCGATCCTCGCCGTACCCCAAAATCCATACCAACAGTCGATGATCCAGACCGTCGATCAAGATCATGGCCTCGATGAGGCTCTCGATCAGCAGTTCATAGCGTTGGCCCAGCCCGCAATCAAGGACGGCCACAGCGTCTCCATCGACCTTCCAATCCGGAACGTGCACCGAACCGTGGGCACATTGCTTGGCCATGAAGTGACAAAACAGTGGAAGGGTGCAGGTCTGCCTGACGGGACGATTGACATCACCCTCACCGGATCGGCGGGGCAGAGCTTTGGCGCGTTCGTTCCAGCAGGAATTCAGATGCGGCTCGTGGGTGACGGTAACGATTACGTCGGTAAGGGATTGTCAGGTGGGCGGCTTATTGTGCACCCAGATCCGCTTGCGCCGTTCGCTGCTGAGGACCACGTGATTGCTGGCAATGTCATTGGTTACGGTGCGACCAGCGGCGAGATTTTCCTCCGAGGCAATGTTGGCGAGCGTTTCTGTGTCCGCAACTCCGGAGCGCTGGCCGTGAGTGAGGGCATTGGCGACCACGGCTGCGAGTACATGACCGGAGGGCGGGTTGTTGTTCTCGGTGAAACCGGACGCAACTTTGGTGCCGGGATGTCCGGCGGCATCGCCTTTGTCTATGACCCAAATGGTGAATTTGCAAGCAAGGTCAACTACGAGATGGTCAAGTTGGAAGAGCTGACAGCGGGAGATCGCGAATTCCTGCATGACACAGTAACCCGACACGGTCACTTCACTGGCTCATCCGTTGCTGAGGGACTTCTTGCCTCTTGGTCGCTCAAAGTCAGTGAGTTCCGCAAAGTAATGCCAACCGACTACAAGCGAGTTCTGAATGTCATCGCTGAAGCCGAACAACTAGGCCTTGACGAAGATGCCACCGTAAACGCCATCATGGAAGCAGCGAGGTCCTGAAATGGGCAAGCCAACCGGTTTTCTCGAATGGGAGCGCCAAAATCCCGCCCATCGTCCAGTTCCTGTCCGTCTTCGGGACTGGAACGAGGTCTATGAGCCATTCGACGCAGAATCACTGAACCACCAGGCGGGGCGTTGTATGGACTGCGGTATCCCTTTCTGCAACAACGGTTGTCCTCTCGGGAATCTCATTCCCGATTGGAACGACCTGGTGTACCGCAACCAGTGGCACGATGCGATCGAACGACTCCATGCCACGAATAACTTTCCCGAATTCACCGGCCGGCTGTGTCCAGCGCCCTGTGAGTCAGCATGTGTGCTCGGAATCAGCCAAGACCCGGTTGCGATCAAGCAAGTCGAAGTAGAAATCATTGACCGGGCCTTTGACGAGGGTTGGGTCACGCCACAAATCCCGTCGGTTCGAACGGGTAAGCGTGTTGCGGTCATTGGATCGGGGCCAGCAGGTCTTGCTGCGGCACAACAGCTGACGCGAGCAGGACACGACGTCGTGGTGCTCGAGCGATCCGACCGTATCGGCGGACTGCTGCGTTACGGAATTCCGGAGTTCAAGATGGAGAAGCGACATATCGATCGTCGTCTCAAACAAATGGAAGCCGAAGGAACCGAGTTCCGCACAAACGCCGTCGTCGGTGAGAACGTCGATATCGAAGTGCTGCGAGCCAGTCACGATGCGGTGGTACTCGCTTGCGGAGCAACGGCATGGCGCGACCTGCCCGTGCCTGGGCGCGAACTCGCCGGAATCCATCAAGCGATGGAGTACTTGCCGGAGTCAAATCGCGTCCAGTTCGGCGATCACGAGCAGTCCCCGATTGATGTGAATGGCAAACACGTGGTGATCATCGGTGGTGGCGACACCGGTGCTGACTGTCTGGGTACGGCCCACCGCCAAGGCGCGGCTTCGGTGACGCAGCTCGAGATTATGCCTCGACCGCCCGAAGAGCGGAACAGTGATCGCAACCCGTGGCCGCAGTTCGCCATGGTTTACAAGGTCACTAGCGCGCACGAGGAGGGTGGAGAACGTCTATACAGCGTCAACACCGAACGGTTTGTAGATGACGGGACCGGTCGGGTCGCAGCTTTGGCGTTGCACGAGGTCGAGTTCATCGACGGCAAGTTCCAAAAGGTTGAAGGCACCGACAAAGAGATCGCTGCCGACTTCGTGTTCCTAGCAATGGGTTTCGTTGGTCCTGAGAAGGGTTCGTGGCTGGACGACCTCGGTGTGGACTATGACGCACGAGGTAACGTCGCCCGAGACGACAACTACATGACGAACCAGCACGGTTTGTTTGCGGCCGGCGATATGGGTCGAGGACAGAGCCTGATCGTTTGGGCGATTGCCGAAGGGCGAGCAGCCGCGGCTGGTGCGGATGCTCTGCTGATGGGCGAGACGAGGCTGCCCCGGCCAATCGGACCGACCGAACGCCCGTTGATGTGATGGTGGGATATTTCGGATGGGAACCCAGCGTGAACACAGCCCTGCCAACACTGTGTCGATGAGACCACCTACGATGCCAGCATGGACTTGAAGGACTTGGGTAAATTCGGCCGGATGAGCGTGCTGACGTGGCCAATTCTGGCCGGCGCGCTGGTTCTCGCGAGCTGCGGCAATGACGCAACCAGTGGCGCCACCGCGTCGACTATCAACTTGGATGCTACGAACTACATCGTCAAAGAGCCAGTGACGACGACCATTGCGCCGCTATCGGTCGTTGAGGAAACGTCAACCGGCTCCCAGACATACGTCGTCCAGTCAGGTGACTACGCCATCAAGGTTGCAGAGCAATTCGGCGTGCCGCTTGAGGATCTTCTCAACTTCAACGGGTGGGCAACTGGTAGCGAGTTCCCCTTCCCCGGCGAAGAGATCAAAATCCCCCCAGGTGGCACAGCTCAAGGAGGTACTGCGGGTGACGCCGACGACGCCGCATCAACAGGCGAGACGATCCCGGATGCTGGTTCAAATTGCGCACCCGGTTCGTACACGATCGAAGCCGGTGACACCGCCCGCTCCAAGGTCGCCGACAAGTTTGATGTCACGGTTGAGGCACTTGACGCGGCGAACGCCGGAACAAGCGGCTACTCGGCGTTTTACCCCGGCCTGAAGATCGTCATCCCCGCCAAAGCCGACTGCTAGTCGGTTTGTGGCGTCCTCAGATACCTCTTGGCGAAAGTAGTTACGACCGAGTCGGGCCGCCTCAAAGTCCCTGAAAGATGTGATTGTGCTGTACGACATGGTCCATGCGTGCCGACGGCGCCGTTGAGTACTGGTGACCGGGGTACAGAATTGTGTCGCCTGGGACTTTGGCAAGTCGTTGCAAACTTTCGATCATTTGGACACCGTTGGACCCGGGGAGGTCCGTTCGGCCGCAGCCGTCAAGGAACAGCGTGTCACCAGCCACAAGCTTGCCGTCAACGAGAAAGCACTGGCTACCAGGTGTGTGCCCAGGGGTGTGGAGCAAGGTGATGTCGATGGCGCCAATGCGAAGGACATCGCCCGAGCCGTGCTTAATAAGGTGATCTGAGTCGACGTCTGTTGTCTTCTGGACCCATTCGGTCTCTTCGGCCTGAATATGAATCGGACAATCGACGTTGTCGAGCAGGGACGCGATCCCGTCGATTTCCATGCCCATCATCGAGCCGCCAACATGATCAGGGTGGTAGTGGGTGGCCAGCACACCGGTGACGGTCATGTTGTCGGCACCCACTACGTCAATGAGCTCTGCTGGGGCGTAAGCCGGGTCGACAAGCACGCACTCGCCGGTCTCCCGATCGCCGAGAGCGTAGACAAAGTTGACCATCTGCTCGGCGAGCTGATCGCCGTGGGCGAAGTCGCGTCCCGACAACAGCTGGCGGAAGTAGAGACGGTCGTTGTTAGCAGCAGGTGCATTCTCAGTCACCGCTTCAGCGTACGCTGAAGGCACTATGAGCTCGCAGGCAAGCGACATTTCCATCAGATACGGCGTCGTCGGCGTCGGCATGATGGGCGTCGAACACATCCAGAACATTCTCGCTCTCGATGATTGCGTCGTGACCGCAGTAGCTGATCCTCACCCTCCGTCGCTCGACTCAGCCCAGCAAGCTGTTGGGGCCGATACGGAGCTGGCAAAGTTCGGCACGGTTGAGGAGCTGATCGCCTCGGGGCTCTGCGATGCGCTCGTAATTGCCTCCCCAAACTTCACGCACCACGACATTCTGATTCCAGCAATTGAATCAGGCCTCCACCTTCTGATCGAGAAGCCGCTGTGCACGACGCTCGATGACTGTCGCGAGATCGCTGACCTAGTTGCGACGCGACCGGTTGAACAAGTGATCTGGATGGGCCTGGAGTACCGGTACATGCCGCCCCTTCGACGGTTGATGGTCGAGATCGAAGCGGGCACCACAGGAAATGTCAAAATGGTCGCGATTCGGGAGCACCGCTTTCCTTTCCTCGTCAAAGTCGACAACTGGAATCGGTTCAGCAAGAACACGGGGGGCACGCTCGTTGAGAAGTGCTGCCACTTCTTTGATCTTATGATCCAGGCCACTGCGAGCCGACCCGTTCGCGTCATGGCATCAGGGTCGCAGGATGTCAACCACCTAGACGAGGTCTACAAAGGCGAACGGTCCGACATTCTCGACAATGCTTACGTCATTGTGGAGTTCGAAAATGGCAGCCGTGGCATGCTCGATCTGTGCATGTTCGCAGAGGCGAGCAAGAACGAGCGTGAGATTGTTGTCGTGGGCGACAAGGGCAAGCTTGAGGCGCTTGACACGGAGTCGATCGTGCGCATCGGTCATCGAACTGCAGATATCAGGAGTGGCATCAATGTCGTAAGCGAAGAGACGGTCGAGGACGTCAGCATCAGGCACCAAGGCCTGCATCACGGGGCGAGTTACCTCGAGCACGCCGACTTCGTTGACGCAATACGCTCCGGTCGGCCTGCCGATGTGACTGTGCTTGACGGACTATGGTCTGCCGCCGTTGGTTTTGCAGCGCACCGCTCGCTCGAGATCGGTCTTCCAATTGTGCTCGACGATCTGCCGCAAATGGCCGGAATTGGGTTCGGACGGTGAGTCGCCTCGTTGCATTGACCACAGGTCAACAGATCGTCTTCGGTGGCGATCAAGTTGTTGAGGTTGAGGCCGAACTCGCCGACGCATTCCAAGCCGGTGATCGGCTAGTGGTAGTTCAGGAGGATGGGGCGCTCCTCCACATCCCAGCAAACGAGTACGCCATCGTTGATGCCGCCGTCACTGCAGCACAGGCAGGGTTCGCGGAGTTGGCTGCTGCCACCGATGATGCGATCTCCGATTTCTTTGAGTCGTTTGCTTCGAGACTTGCCGACGATGCAGTGTTTGCGTTTATCGCCGCAGCTAATTCACTGGACATCGATCGCGCCCGCAAGCGGGGCCGGTCCACCACCAGACTTGAACTGAGTAATGCAATGCGTTCCGACATGGTGGCTGGCTTGCGAGGCTGGCGAGACGCTTCGGCATCACGGGAGGAGATTGTTCGGACCATTGAGCACAAAGGGTGGTCCGTTGAGGCGCGACGGGCTCCACTTGGCGTCGTCGGTTTTGTCTTCGAAGGCCGACCAAACGTCTTCGCAGATGCCTGCGGAGTCGTACGTAGCGGCAACGCTGTGGTGTTTCGCATTGGTTCCGATGCGCTTGGTACCGCTTTGGCGATTGTTGAGCACGCTCTTCGCCCAGCTTTGGAGGAATCCGGATTACCCAACGGGGTCGTGCAGTTGGTCGAGTCGGCAGCCCACAGCGCCGGTCATGCTTTGTTCAGCGATCGTCGCCTTGCACTTGCTGTAGCCCGCGGCTCTGGCGCCGCCGTCGCCCAGTTGGGCGCAGTGGCCTCACAGTCGGGTATCCCGGTGAGCCTGCATGGCACTGGCGGCGCCTGGGTTGTTGCAGGGGAGCACGCAAACGCTGACACCCTTCAGACCGTCGTGCAACACTCGCTCGACCGCAAGGTGTGCAACACATTAAACGTCTGCGCTATCCCGGCCAGCCGGGCAGCTCAATTAGTTCCGTCCTTTCTTGCAGGGCTCGACGCCGCAGGTGAATCTCGCCATGCATCGCCGCGGTTACACGTTGTGGACGGGTCAGCCTCCTTTCTGCCTCCTGAGTTGTTCAGTCGAAGCGTTGAAGTCGAACGAGCGTCAGGCACGGTCACCGAGTGCTATGCCACGGTCCTGCCCGAATCTGATCTTGCCATTGAGTGGGAGTGGGAGAACTCGCCCGAAGTGACCCTGGTGGTTGTCGAAGATGTTGGCCAGGCAGTGATGTTGTGCAACTCCTACAGCCCGCACTTCACGGCGTCGCTCGTGAGTAGCGATCAGCACGAACACGAAAAATTTTATGCCACAATTGAGGCGCCTTTTGTTGGAAACGGCTTTACAAGATGGGTCGATGGTCAGTACGCGCTCAACGCACCTGAGCTGGGCCTGTCGAATTGGCAAGGCGGACGAATGCTCGGCCGAGGGGCAATTCTGTCGGGTGACAGCGTGCATACGGTCCGCTATCGCGCAACAGTGACTGATCACCAGACACACCGCTGACTGCGCCAAACGTTTGACTACCCCGGGCACCGTTCTTTGTGTGCCAACCATGGGACCCGCAGCCATCCTGCAAAGCCTCGGTCTTCTCACAGCAGTCCGCGATGCTGACCTCGGCGGGACTGATGTCGCGCTGGCAAGTTCCGGGTTGACGGACTATTCGCTGTACTCGTGGTCGGCTGCTGGGTAAATCCCGGCCTCGACTTCCTCACGGTAAGTGCGTGTTGCCTCGAGCAAGGTCTCACGCAGGTTGGCGTACTGCTTGACGAATCGAGGAATGCGGCCAGAGCCGAACCCTGCCCAGTCAGTCCAAACCATGAGCTGTCCGTCGCACAGCGGTCCCGCACCGACGGAGATGGTGGGGATCGATAACTCGGCCGTTACCTGGCCGGCGATTGCGGACGGCACCATTTCGAGCACGACGGCGAATGCGCCCGCCGCTTCCACTGCACGGGCATCGGCAAGCAACTGCTCGGCACCGTCACCGCGCCCTTGAATTAGGTGGCCACCAAGGCCGTGCTCACTCTGCGGCGTGAACCCAATGTGTGCCATCACAGGAATGCCGGCATCGACGATCTTCTCGATCTGCGGTGAACTCCTAACACCCCCCTCAAGCTTCACAGCCTGACAACCGGTTTCTTTCATGAAGCGAATTGCTGTCTCGAGTGCCTGTCGCCTGCCGTTCTCATAGGAGCCGAATGGCATGTCTCCAATAACTAGAGCTCGGCTTGCGCCCCGGACTACGGCTGCGGTAAGCGGGATCATCTCGTCCAGTGTGACGGGAATAGTGGTGTCGTACCCGAAGACGGTGTTGCCTGCTGAGTCGCCGACGAGGAGAAAGTCCACCCCCGCCTCGTCAAAGATTGATGCTGATAGAAAATCGTAGCTCGTAAGACCGGTGATCTTGATCCCGTTTTCCTTAGCACTTTTGAAATGGCGGGTCCTCACACGCTTCAGCGCCGGGTCGCTTGCTCCACTGCCGTAAGGTCGTTGTTCGTCAGTCACAAAGAGCACAGTAGACGCTCTGCCTCTGCGTACCCTGGCCTGCAGTTTCCATGACAGTGTTCCCTCCGCCCTCCGGTCCACCCGTAACGACAAGCTCTGCGCACGCAGGGCCGACTTTCGCTCCAGAACGCGGGCCGCATCCCACCCTTCCGGTCCAGGTAGCTGTGGGCGCGATCGTTGTGTTGATCGTCTCCCTCTTTTCTTCCAAGTACCTGCTTGACGCACTGATTGCATTCGAGTGGCCCGTGGCCGTCTACGTGGCGTTGCTCGGCGCTACCGGCTACGGCCCCTCGCTGATATGGGCTCGTTACGCAACAAATCGATGGGGGAGCGGCCGGCTCTTCCGCGATGTTGGGCTGGAACCAGAACTCAGTGACCTTGGATGGGGCTCGGTTGTGTGGCTGGCAGCAATCGGTACGCAGCTTGCCGTGGGGGCGATTGTGCTCGGTCTCGGAGTGCCGCTGGAGAACAACACCGATGGCATCAGGGAACTCTCCGACGATCGAACCTATGTCATTTCAATCATCATTACTGCCGTGATCGCTGCACCGCTCGTTGAGGAGATCGTTTTTCGTGGCCTGGTAATGCGGGGGCTACGCAGCCGTATTTCGGTTATCCCTACGGTTGCTCTTCAGGCTGTGCTGTTTGGAGTTGCGCACGCAGACCCGGTACGGGGGACCGGCAACGCTGGTCTCATCCTCGTTCTTTCAGGTGTTGGCGCTGCTTTCGGAGGAGGTGCGTATCTGCTCAGACGAATTGGACCAACAATTGTGGCTCACGCAATGTTCAACGGCGTCGTACTCGTACTGCTACTGGCCAATGCCCAGGAGTGGCTGCAGAACAACAGCTGAGCTCAGGTCTCGCTACTTTCGAAGAGGTCGCGATTGTCGATCAGCCGGACGTCGCCAAACCGCACTGCCGTCGCGATACGCGCCACTCCGGGAACTCGCTGAACGCCGGCGAGGTCATTGAATTCAATCAATGTGATCGAGTCGAACACAGTCACGTACTCCAGAACTGCGGCATCTTCAGCGTCGATCACCGAAGTAGCAGCACTGATCAAGTCGGTAAGGTCGTCACTAACACGCGCGGCAACGATTGCTGCGTCGAGTGATCTGGGTACTGCAACTGCAGCGGCGCGTTCGCTGTCTGTCAGGTGAACGTTGCGGCTCGATAGTGCGAGTCCGTCAAGGTCACGCACTACGGGGTGCCCCACGACGTCGATTCCAAATTCGAGGTCAGCAGCCATCTGAGTGATGATCCGGAGCTGCTGGTAGTCCTTCTCCCCAAAAATCGCTACATGAGGGCGCACGGCGCCGAATAGTTTTACGACAACGGTCAGGACACCTTCTAAGTGGCCCGGACGCGTCGGTCCTTCCATAACAGCGCCGAGCGGGCCCGGTACGACACGTGTTTGGAATCCCATGGGATACATCGAGGCAGCAGTTGGCGCAAAGACCGCCGCCACTCCGGTTTGCTCGCACGCCGCCACGTCGTCGTCGATGGGGCGGGGATAACCGTCGAAGTCCGATACCTCGTTGAATTGCAACGGATTGACGAAGATCGAGACCACCACGTCGTCGGACCGCTCCGCAGCATCTGCGATAAGAGCGAGGTGCCCGGTGTGCAAGGCACCCATGGTTGGAACAAGACCGATGCGACGCCCCGCAGTCCGGCAGTTGTCGGACCACGCTTGCATTTCGGCGGGGGTTGAGAAGATCTGCATTGTCAGGAACGGTAGACGGACGGACACAGATCGCGGTACGCCGTGTGCGGCCCTATCGTTGTCGCAGCGAGTACGGCGTGCGTGCACGCCGCAGCAAAGGTGTCCGCAGCTGCTGCAAGAATCAGATTCAAGGCCTGGTGGCGAACCTGCGAAGGTAACGGGTGCACACCGGTGGCGAGTCCGAACACCGTGTCGCCATCGGTCATCAAATGCGCAGGGCGAACAGCTCTGGCCAAGCCGTCGTGGGCTACTGATGCCATCTTCGACGCTTCTGCTTTATCGATCTGCGCAGAGGTCGCAACGACACCAATTGTCGTGTTGAGGCTCTCATTGACTCCCAAACCCAAAGGAGTGGGATTCATGAGCGCTGCGGCAAGCAAACGTCGCTCATCGGCCGGCGGCCGTCGCAAATAAAGCCCGCTCGGTTGCCACGGCAAACCTTTGACTGGGTCGATGACTGAACCATTTGAATTCGCAACGGCCAGGGCGCCGATAGTGACTTCGATGTCTGACCCGGTGGCCAATCCGCTGGGCTGTCCCGGAAGCCGTACCGTCATGGATGCCGTGCCGACACCACCCTTCAAGCCTGCAGCCTTGGCTCCGGTGCCGGCTCCGACGGACCCCCACTTGGTCTGCTCGCTGCGTGCGTTGTGGGCTGCCTTTGACCCAAAGTCAGCATCAGGTCGATTAGTGCCGTTCCCACCTCTTCCCAAGTCGAAGATCACCGCCCCTGGAACGACAGGAACGACAGGTTGAGTCCCCGCACTGCGGCCGATCGGGAATCCGAGACCGCGTTCCTCAAGCCATGACATCAGTCCGTAGGAGGCCGCAAGTCCGAACGCACTGCCACCACTGAGGCAGACACCGTGGATCTCCTGCACTAGGTTTTGTGGATCGAGAGCATCAGTCTCTCGCGTTCCTGGACCCCCTCCCCGGACATCGACACCAGGTGTTGCGCCACCTGCGGCAATCACGACGGTGGTGCCTGTCTGCCACCCGCGGCCGACCCGCTGAAAGTGCCCGACGTTGATGCCGTTGACGTCAGTGATTGATCCAAATGGCAGTTGATCGGTGGGGCTTCGACGTGCCGAGTTCATAGTTCGGCGTGCTCGCCGGCGACCCATTGCTCGCGCAGTTTGTATTTCTGGATCTTGCCCGATCCGGTGAAGGGAAACTCATCGATCGAGAACCACTGGCGTGGCGTCTTGTGCGGAGCAAGATGCTCGCGGAGATAGTTGAACAGCAGCCCTTTGTTGACCTCGTGTCCGGGTGCCGGACGGATGAACGCCCCGACAGTCTCGCCCCAGCTGTCGTCTGGGAGGCCGACAACTGCCACCTCTCCAACTGCCTCATGCTTGAAAAGCAACTCCTCGAGTTCCTTGGGGTAGATGTTCTCGCCACCGCGGATGATCATGTCCTTGAGTCGGCCCTCGACCGTGCAGTAGCCGCGTGCGTCCATTGCGGCAAGATCGCCAGTATGTAGCCAACCGTCTTTGTCGATTGCCTCCCCAGTGGCATCGGGCATTTCGAAGTACTCATGCATCACGTGGTACCCACGCGTCAGGTACTCGCCGACCTCGCCGATCGGAAGAATTTCTCCTGACTCTGGACTGACAATGCAAACCTCGACGTTGGGCATCGGTGGGCCGATTGTGCGGGCCTTATCTTCGATAGTGTCGGACGGCCGGGTCATCGAAGCAACCGGAGAACACTCGGTCTGACCGAAAACAATGGTAAATGGTGCTCCGAGCTCATCTTCGAATGTGCGAACTAACTGCTCAGGGACCAATGAGCCGCCTGAGCAGAGAGCCTTGAGTGACGTGAGGTCCGCCTCAGGAAAGTCCGAATGCTCCAGAATGGCTACGAGCATGGTGGGGACGCCGAGCATGGCGTTGGAGCGGTAGGTCTGGCTGAGTTCGATCACCAGTCCGGGGTCAAACGACGGCACTAGTACCTGGGTGAGTTTCTTAGACACGCAGCCTAGAACGGACAAGGCGCTCCCACCTGTGTGGAAGAGTGGCATGGTGGCCACGTAGACATCGCCGTCGTCCACGCCAAGGCGATCGACGCAGTGGTGACCGTTGTTGATGAGTCCGCGGTGATGAAGGAGGGCTCCCTTAGGAAAGCCAGTCGTACCTGAGGTGTATTGCAACATCACGGGGTCGTGGGGCATAACGGTGGGCAAGTCGCCGTCGAAGGCATCGCCGCTGGCAAGAAAGTCGGCCCAGTCGTCAAAGCTGACGACATCTCGCAGATTGGGGCACTCGGGCTGAGTTTCGATCGCTGTGGCTAACATCGGATTCCCGCGGTGCGACGGAACTACGAAGAGCGCCTTTGACTTGGACTGCGTCAACACGTAATTGAGCTCGTGACGCTGGAATGCTGGATTGACGGTGACGATGACCATGCCCGCCAGGGCGCAGCCAAATTCCAGCAGTTCCCACTCGGGAATGTTGTGCGCCCAGACTGCGATGTGATCGCCGGTCGAGTAGCGGGCCAGGAGCGCCCGAGCAGTGCGCTCGGCATCCGCAAGAAATTCACCGTAGGTCCATTGCCGGCGTATCGACGCATTTTCGCCGGGGGCTAGCGGGATGCCCTCAATGAGCGCAATTCGATCTGAAGCCGTGGCTGCGGCTTCACGGAGCAAATCTCCAATGGTGATTTCGCGGACCGGCGGTGTCGTTTGGCCGACGGCATAGGATTTAGAAAGAGGTGTTGTGCTCATGTCACAACAGTACGCATGCCGTACGTTCGGGACCATGACTGACGATAAACCAGTGGTGTTGTATGAAGAGCGCGACGACATCGCGATTGTCACGCTCAATCGGCCGCATAAGAAAAACACCCTGACCGACGCAGTGATCCAGGGGCTGGCTGACGGCATCGCTGCTGCTACTCAATCGAGTAGTGTTGCAGCGGTCGTGGTGCGCGGGAGCGGAGGTACCCTCACCGGCGGATACGACCTCACCGCAGCGTCTGACTACTCCAAAAGTGAGGACCATCCGCCCGGCTGGTCGACGCCCTATGGAGCTAAGGGTCCAAAGCCGCGCGAAGGGGCCTGGGATCCCGTGCGCGACTACCAATTCATGAACAACAATGTCCGGCGTTTCATGAAAATCTGGGAGTGTCCGAAGCCGGTGATTGGCGAAATTTCGGGATGGGCGGTTGGTGGAGCAACGGACATGGTGCTGTGTGCTGATTTGCTATTCATGGCCGACGATGCCTATATCGGGTACGCCCCCAGCCGTATTTACGGAACACCGACCACGATGATGTGGGTCCACCGGCTCGGCCTTGAACACGCCAAGCAATTTCTGCTCACTGGACGGGCGATTGACTCTGAGACAGCCCACCGGATTGGACTCGTCTCGCAGGTTGTCCCGGCCGAGGAAATCAGCGAAGTTGCCGAGGCTGAGGCCCGCCGATTCGCCACGATTCCGGCAAATCAGCTGGCCCTCAACAAAATGCTCATCAATCAGGCCTATGAGAACATGGGGATGCGTACGTCGCAGATGCTTGGAACGTTCTTCGATGGTATTGCGCGGCACACTGAGGAGGCGTACCGCTGGACCGAAGAAATAGCCGACCGCGATTTCAAGTCAGTGATCGCCGACCGGGACGGCCCGTGGCAGGACTACAGCCAACGTCCTGACCACCGGTAACAGTTCGGTATTGTTTCGGCGTGCTTGAACGTGATCCAGTGCCTGATTCACTGCGTCAGCGCGCACTCACGAGCGTCAAGCGGGCGGCCGGAGATCTCGTTCACATAGCCTGGGACGCAACACGAGAGCTTGGTGCCATTGGACCGGATACTCGTCGTGGCAAACGATTTGGCAAGCTCGGTCGAAATAGCGTGATCTGCTTTCCGCCAAACACTCTCTTCAACGAGCAGTACATCGAGATCGGGAGCGGCTCGTTGTTCGGGCCGCAGGTCACTCTGTCTGCGGGAATGGTGCCTGGACAGGAAATGATCACCAACCCTGTTATCTCGGTCGGCGATCGTTGTCTGATTGGTAAAGGCAGCGGGATAGTCGGCCACTTACAGATCACCATTGGCAATGACGTCTGGACCGGACACCACGTCTACATCACGGACCAAAATCATGGTTACGAGGACCTTGATCTGCCCATTTCGCAGCAGGTGATGCCAGAACGTCCGGTCTCGATTGGCGATGGGGCATGGCTGGGCCACGGGACCGTCGTACTGCCGGGCGCGGTCATCGGACACCACGTCGTCGTAGGAGCGAACAGCGTCGTTACCGGCGAGCTGCCCAACAACTGCGTTGCGGCTGGTGTGCCTGCAAAGGTGATCAAACAGCTCTAGCTCGACTTGGACGGTAGAGCTTGACTTGGACGGTAGCTAGACAATCGAACCGCGCGGGGGAGCGCAGCTTGGCATAGCGTTGTCTCCAGCGAAGGTCTCGATGCGCTCGGTGATGGGCACGCTGCGCACGGCGGACTCGGTGAATGGAACGTCCTGCCCATCTCGTAAACGATCGGAATAGTTGTAGCGATCCTGAATAAGGATTCGCCAGTCGGCGATCCAGTCGGGAACAATCGCCTGGCCTTTTGGATCGACGGGTTCGACCGCTTCGATATCGTCGAGCATCGCCGCAAGCAGGTCAGTCGACTCCGTCACCAGATCAGAGCGGATCGCAAGGCTGGGATTGGCTAGCAACTCCATAGATCGCAGCTCGGCTTTGACCGGCGCACAAATTTCCTCGGCCCGCTCGGTCCAGGCCGTATCGTCGATTTTGTTGACAGCTGTCTTGGAGGCAAAAAAAAGCGCCCAGGTCCAGAAACCGACGAAGAGGACTGCACCGATCGGGAATAGCACCTTGAATGGAGTGATCCCAGCCCTGCGTTCCTCGCGCTGGAAGTGGCCGTATTCGTCGATGCGCGAGTCGATCTTTGGATCGGTCTGTTTTTCGTTTGACACCACGATTCCCGACGTTATGGCGTTCCGACGCTGGTAGAAACGCGATGTGCCCGACGCGACGACAGTTTCCTCTGCCTCGCGCGCCCGAGCTAACTGGCGGCTCATTCGCTCGATGCTTTCCTTGCATCCGCAGCCATTCATCGTTGCCTTCAGTGGTGCGGCGGCGTTTGCGCTCGCGACGGTCGCCTCAAGTTTCGCCATCCGTTGGGTGATCGACAATGTCATCGTCATCCGGTTCGACGCCGGAGAAGTGGCCAACGGCGCCGTGGTGACGGGTCTTGGGCTAATCATAGGTATCGGGATGATCCGCGCCGTAGCTGTCGTGTTCCGTCGAGCGTTCGCATCAATTGGTATGTGGCGGGTTGCCCAGACGTACAGCAACCAGGTGGTTGAGAAACTCGTCACGCAACCACTGGGCTGGCATCGTCGTCACGCCAATGGTGATCTGATTGCTCGCGCTGGGGTAGATACCGAGGCCGCAGTCAGCGTTATCGCACCCATTCCGTTTGCGTCCAGCACGGTGCTGATGATCTTCATTTCGACAATTTGGCTCTTTTTGACCGACGTTCCGCTCGGACTCGTCGCAATCGTCGTGTTCCCGTTGCTCGTCGCAACAAATGTGATCTACGAGCGTGCTGTTGCCGTGCATTTCGTTGATGCTCAAAACCGGCTGGGAACCTTTTCCGCCGGAGTCCACGAGAGCTTCGAGGGCATTCAGCTCATCAAGTCGTACGGCGCTGAGGAACGAGAGACCCAGCGTTTGACTGCGTTGGCTGGCGATGTGTTGACACCACGCGTCCGTGCCATTCGAATGCGGAGCTGGTTCGAGGCTCTCTTAGAGTTGATCCCCACACTGACCAACATCGTTCTCGTGGTTATCGGCGCGCTGCGTGTCAACGCCGGCGAGGTCACCATCGGTGAGTTCTCGAGCGTGATCTTTCTATTTACTCTGCTTGTGCTGCCGCTTCGGCTGATTGGGTATGCGCTGTCTGAGCTGCCTCGGTCCATGGCAGCTTGGATGCGGATTCAAGCCGTCGTGACGGAGCCGGTTGAACCTGACCCAGTTCGCAAGATCACCGTCGCCGAACCGGGAACCGGTGTCCACTTCAACGACGTGGCGTTCCGTTATGCCGGTACTGAGACCGATGTCCTTGGCTCACTGTCGGTGACGCTTCCATCTGGCTCGATAACTGCAATCGTAGGGTCTACCGGCGCCGGCAAGAGCACCATGGCCGACCTTGCCGCTGGTCTAGTCGCCCCGACATCGGGCGCAATCGCTATCACCGATGGGCCGCGCTCAATTGTGTTCCAAGAGGCCTTCTTGCTCGCCGGCACCGTTCGGGAGAACATTGAATTCGGTGGGGTGTTCAACGACGACGAAATCTGGAAAGCACTTCGTATCGCAGGAGCGCAGGCATTCGTGGACAACCTGCCGGCGCAACTCGACACGGAAGTGGGTGAGCGTGGCGTCAGTCTCAGCGGCGGCCAGCGGCAGCGGGTAGCGCTCGCACGTGCACTCGTCAGGCGTCCAACGCTCCTCATTCTTGATGACACGACATCGGCACTCGACCCAGCAACTGAATCATTTGTGCTCGACAACATGCGGACTGCGCTGGCGTCGACGACCGTGCTTTTGATCGCTTCGCGACCCTCCACGATTGCGCTTGCCGACGATGTGGTCTTCCTTTCTGCTGGAGTGATGACTGGACACGGAACTCACGAGGAACTCTTCGAGACGCACGCGGAGTACCGCCAGCTCGTACAAGCTTTCGAAGCGGATCGGAAGGAGGCGCTATGACCGCTCCTCAGTCCCCTTCATTTGGCGCTGGCGCAACGGATTCAGCAATCGTCACTATTCGCCGTGGTCTTGCCGTTGCTCCGGTGCTTCGCAACGGCCTCGGTCTGACGTTTGTGTTGGCCGCCGTTGGTTCGGCGGGGCGGATCGTCGTACCGATTCTGATTCAGCAGGCGATCGACAAGGGGATCGTCGGTAGCGGCGAAGTCAACGTAGGTTTAGTTGCGCAGTTAGCGCTGTTAGCGGGCGCAGCGGTTTGCGTGGCGGCCGTGGCATTTCGGATGGCACAGGTCCGGCTCGGTGAACGCAGCGAGCAGGCGCTTTACGACTTGCGGTCGATGCTGATTAACCACATCAACTATCTCAGCCTCGACGATCACAATGAGGAACGCCGTGGCGGGCTGGTTGCCCGGGTCACGTCCGACATCGAGACGCTGACGCAGTTCTTCCAATGGGGTGGCATGGCGTGGATGCGCAGCAGCACCCTCATGAGCATTGTCGGGATTGTCATGCTTGCCTACGACTGGCTGCTTGCGCTCATTGCCTTTGCCATTTCATTCCCGCTTGCGCTTGTTCTGCGCGCTGTCCAGAAACGACTCGTCGTTGCCCATGGGCAAGCGCGCCAAAGCAATGGCATCATGCTGGGGGCGATTGCGGAGGTCGTGTCCGGCGCTCCGGCCGTCCGGGCCTACGGCGCCGGGACGATGCTGGCGTCAGTGGTTGAAGAAACAACAGAACGCAAGGCGCGTGACCAGATTCGTGCCGCTCTTTACGGGGCGTTTCTGTTTCCGTCCGGCGAGATCTTCGCCGTGTTCACCGTGTCAGCCGTCATCGGTGTTGGCGTGTGGCAGGGGCCTACCGACGGTTTGACTGCGGGTGCACTGGTGAGCTTTGTGTTTTTGACGTACCGCTTTCTGGAGCCCATCGCCGAATTCACTGAAATCATCGATCAGACACAGACGGCGGTTGCGGGCCTGCACCGAGTGTTGTCGGTGCTCGACATGCCGATCACACCGACGGAGCCGCACGAGCCGACCCCGCTACCGTCTGGCCGCCTCGAAATTGCCATCGAACACGTCGACTACTCCTACCCGACACGCACTGGCGAACACAGCGACTCGGCTGCTGGTGAAGGGGTGCTTGTCCTTCAAGACATCTCGTTGTTGATTCCGGCAGGACAGCAAGTTGCCGTTGTCGGTTCAACGGGTTCAGGGAAGACCACGCTAGGCAGGTTGATCGCCCGTTTTGCCGACCCGACGAATGGCACCATTACCGTTGGTGGGGTGCCGCTGACCGCCGTGGCACGAAGCAATCTGCGTTCGCGGCTAGTCGTGGTGTCGCAGGAACCGTTCCTTTTCGACGACTCGGTCGAGCGGAACATCGCTTTTGCTTGCTCCGGCGCTAGCCGAGATGACGTCGAGGGCATCGTGCGGCATCTCGACGTTGTCGAGTGGGTCGATTCGCTCAGCGAGGGACTCGAGACGCGAGTCGGAGAGCGCGGCAGCCGCTTGAGTGCAGGCGAGCGCCAATTGGTGGCGCTTCTGCGCGCTGGGCTTGCGGACCCCGATGTACTGATTCTCGACGAGGCGACATCCAGCGTTGATGCCCTCACCGAAGTGCGCATCGCCCGAGCACTCGATGTGTTGGCGTCGACTCGAACCACTATCGCGATCGCCCATCGGCTTTCAACAGCATCACGCTCTGACCGGGTGCTGGTCCTGGCTGGCGGCATCCTTGTTGAAGATGGCCACCACGACGAATTGGTTCAGATGGATGGGACTTATGCGCGTCTCTTCGACGCCTGGATGTCAGCCACCAGTATTAGAGACGGGGAGTCCATGCAGCCGAACAAATAATTAAACCAACCTGCGAGCGCAGGCCGAGTGCTCAATACAGCCCCAGATCTCGATCCCGCAGATTGTAGAGAAGACGCTGACCGAGGCGACCAACTTACCGAAGCGGTGAGGTGGTGGGATTAGGAGACGAGATCCCTAATAGTGCGTCAACGCGGATCCTGCTTCTCGGCATGTCCGAGACTTGGTCGTTCTAAGAATTACTGAATGATGAGGTCAGCCACGAGGCCCTCAACAATGTGCGATGCGCACGGTTTGCCGAGCTGACGAAAACGAGTACAGGTTCGCCTATGACAACAGCCTCAACGTGAAGTAGCTCTGGGCTGATCAGGTCCCAGGGTCTAGCCCGTACGGGAGCGGACCTCGCACCGCTCCGACAATGCACTCAAGGTCTAGCGTGCCAACATCGCTCGAGGCCTCGAACGTCTCGTTCTGGCCGGGCGCGACATCATTGATGACAACGTTTGCCTGGCGCTGTGCGTTGTCGGTTCCGGGGCGAACAAAAAAAACACGGACCATGAACGTCGAAGTACTTGCGCTTGTGTTGGTCAGCGTGCCGCGTGCGATGATTTTGTCGGCGGAGCGGTCGCACGATGTGATCACTGTTTGGTTCGTGGCCGGATTCTCAAACTCGTCTACCGCCCGCAGTATTGACACCGTGAACATAGCGCCGCCGACACACGCCAGCAGACCAATAGTTCCGGTGACGATTCCTGTCATGGCGAAACCCCCGCCAAGCCCGACCTTTTTTGCTCGCCGGCGTCCTTTAATGCCAAAGACAATGGAGAGAAGCGCAGCGAGGAGGCCGAGCACGACAACGACTGGCATCCATCCGATGCACAAAGAGATGATGCCGAGCACCATCGAAGCAGTTGCGAGCGCATTCCGATCGACCGCAGCATTCGTTGAGGCCTGAATCTGCTGGCCAACATTAGGAGCTTTGGGTCGGGATCCTGCAGGGTCGACGAAGCGTTCACCGTTGGTTGACACGTCCGCGGTCCAGGCTCGACCATTGTGGTACCTCAGCTCGAAACGGTTGGCCGGGTCCGGATGCCAGCCGGCGTTGCCCTGCGTACCGTCCGTAGGGTCGATGCCGTTCACCATGGCGCCGCAACCTACCGAGTGGCAGCCCGATAGGTTGCGACGCCGTGGAGATCGTTCTCATTCGTCACGGACAGCCAGAGTGGATGCGAGATGACCTCAACGTTGTGAACCCTCCGTTGACAGACCTCGGGCATCACCAAGCGAAACGAATGGCCGAAGTGCTGGCAACTGAATCATTTGACGAAGTACTTGTGTCGCCATTGCTGCGTGCACGCCAGACTGCAGAACCTTTGTATTCGGTCCTAGACCGGCCAGAGGTGATTGAGTCATGGCTTCATGAGATCGGTGACCCAGACTGGCACGGAACGCCATACTCGCTGGCGCAAGAGGCATATAAAGAGCTGCTTGCCCGCCCATCGCTTGAGCGCTGGACGGGTCTCGAAGGAGGCGAGTCGGTGCGGGAGTTCGCCGACCGAATCATTGCGGGGGTCGATAGGTTCATGGCACAGCGGGGTGGTGTGCGGGCCAGTGGGCCACTTCCGGTGTGGCACCTTGACCGTCCCGACCAACGCATCGCGCTCGTCGCTCACGCCGGAACGAATTCGATGGCCATCGGGCACCTGCTCGGTATCGACCCGGTCCCGTGGCAGTGGGAGCGCTTTCAGCTCAACCACACTTCGATCACCCGAGTCCAGACGTTTGAACTCGGTGACGGCCACGCTTTCGGGTTGAGCTCGCTCGGTAACTCTGAGCACCTTGCACATAACGATCGCAGCCGCTGAAGAATAGGTGCTGGCTGAAAACTACAGTCAGCCTATGACTGATAAGAGTACGGCTCAGGCCGACCCTGACAAGCTGAAGACGTTTGGGTTCAACGTCTTCACACAGTTAAGCGGAGCTGTCACTGCAGGGATGATCCATCTCGGTGACCGGCTTGGACTTTTTGTGGCGCTAGCTGACGCTGATGCAGCAATCACCACGATTGAGCTTGCCAATCGAACCGGTCTCTCGGAACGTTGGGTACGCGAATGGGCATACAACCAAGCGGCAGCTCGCTTGCTTGAGGTCGACGACACCGCGGGGGCGGGCAACGAGAAGTTTGGACTATCGCCCGAGGGTGTTGCGGTTCTTGCATCGCCAGACCATCCTGCGAGTGGCACTGGAATGTTTCACCGCTTTCCCCAGACGATGGCAGCACTGGACCTCATGCCCGAGAGCTTCCGTACGGGCGTCGGCCATGACTACGACAGCCACGGCCATGAGGGAGCAGTGGGTATTGAGCGAAGTTTCGAACCATGGAACAAGGCCCACTTGATTCCGACCGTATTGCCAGCCCTCAATGGCGTCGTCGAGCGACTACAAACAGGGATCACGGTGGCCGACATTGGATGCGGCGCAGGAGGAGCGGTCTTGATGATGGCTGAGGCGTTCCCGGATTCGACTTTCGTCGGCTACGACATATCGCAGCATGCTCTCGACCGTGCCGAGTCACGCCGTGCTGAGTCAGGTGTCAGGAACGCTCGATTTGTCGATCCGCGCATCGACCCCTTACCCGCTGACCAGTCGGTCGACTTCGTCACGACATTCGATTGCATTCATGACATGTCACATCCAACGCAGACGGTTAGCGCAATCCGCTCAGCGCTCGCTGCGGACGGCATGTGGTTACTAGTAGACATCAAGGGCCGCGACACCTTCAGCGAAAATGTTGAACGGAATCCTATGGCGGCCTTGATGTACGGCATCAGCGTCTTATCGTGCATGTCTTCGGCGCTGTCTGAGCCTGATGGGGAGGGCCTCGGAACCCTGGGACTCCCAGAGAGCAAAGCGCGCGAGATGTCTGAAGCCGCAGGGTTCTCTCAGTTCCGAAAGCTTGACGTAAAACACGACCTCAATGCCTTTTACGAGATCCGACCATGACGCGCCTGACCCAACTGTCGCGTTCCTTGAGCGGCAGGGTGGCCATTGTCACCGGCGCTGCAAGCGGAATGGGTCGGGCCACCGCCCACCTGTTGGCTGATGAGGGCGTGCGTGTTGTCGTAGCGGACCTTGGAGCAGCCCGAATTGCTGAGGTTGTCAATGAGATCAGCGCAGTGCATGGTGTCGACGCTGCGCTCGGCGTTGAGTGCGATGTGGCGAGCCACGATCAACTCAAAGCCCTGGTCTCGCAGACATTGGCCTGGGCAGGTCACCTCGCCATTGTGGTGAACAACGCCGGGGTATCGATGATGAACTCGGTATCTCAGCCGGAGGAGGAGTTTGAGCCCAACTGGGCACAGACTCTTGACGTAAATCTCACTGCGCACGCTCGTCTCATTCGTCTGACGGCTCCGCATCTGATCAAGTCTGGGTCGGGTCGGATCGTCAATATCGCATCGACTGAGGCAATCGTGACTACCGCAGGACTTGCTGCATACTCAGCGTCGAAGGCCGGCGTTGTGGGCCTGACAAAGAGCTTTGCAGTTGAGTTGGGTCGGATGGACGTGACGGTCAACTGCATCTGTCCTGGACCAATCGATACCGGCATGACCTCCGGTATCGCAGCAGAGGCCAAGGAGAAATATTCGCGTCGACGGGTTCCGCTTCGGAGGTACGGCGCGCCTGAGGAGGTGGCGCACATGACGCTGAACCTCTGCCTCCCTGCGTCCAGTTTTGTGAACGGCGCCATCATTCCCGTCGACGGTGGCATGAGCATCCGGCACACCTAAAACTCAGGCCGACCAGCCGTTGTTCAGGCCGACGAGACCTGTTGGGTCGTGGCGGCCGACAGCGAGCTGTTCGAGAGCGCCCAGGCCGGTGTGCTCGCCGAGGCCACCGGTCGTCGTCGCTCGTACGAGCGACTGAATGTGAATGTGATGGAAGGCGTTTGGATCCGAAACTGGCAGCGACCATCGGTCGCCAGCGATGACTAACTCGCCTTTCCACGCCCCGTGGCGCCATTCCGGATGGCCATACCCAATGCCGAGCATATGGAGGTCGAAGAGTGGTTCAAGTCGGATTGTCGACACTTCGCCTTGCCATGGTTCGAAGTCGATCTCGAACCACTCTGCACGCCGGGTGCCCGGTTTCCAGCCGATGCGGTAGTCAACCGAACGCATCGCATCTGCGGGCTCCACTACGCTGCTGCCGCTGAGAGCCACAAACCCGGTTTCATGCCAGCGTTTCCCGTCGAACATTTCGTTGATGTCGAAGTGCGTTGAAAACGAGTCGAAGTTGAGTGGCGCCCAAAGCCAGTAGAACTGTGGATCGGCCACTGGAGCGCCGGTGGGAGCCGGCTCGCCGACGGGCCGCACACCCCACGACCGATCTCGGCTACCGAGGGTCTTCTCGGAATCGAGATCGATTACTTCGCCATCTAGCTCAATCCAGCCCTCCCAGGTACCAAACTGGGTCATGCGTGTGGAATCCATGAGCACGCGTTGGCCTACCTGATGGAAGAAGTGTGGTTCCTGGATCGGCGCGGAGCGGCGAACGAAGGTGAGATCGGCGCGGAGGCCATGTTCGGCGGCGTCGACAGCGACTCGCAAGGTGTGCAAGGGTTCGAGAACCTCGACCTGGATTGGGCCAACGATGTTGGCTTCAGATCTGTCGAGTGGCGCCCGGCGCGATGCGTGGACGTTGATTTGTTCGGCCTCGACCGAAGCGCCGTTGACTACGACGCTGAAGTGTGCGTCCGCCACGTGACGATTCGGATACAGCCCGAAGGCGGCAGCAAAGAACAGTCGAGTGTCACTTGTGTAGCCATTGAAGAAGTACCGGTCGTAGTAATTGAGGTCGGTTCCTGCCGTCTGGGCGATGGGATGTGACGTCTGATGGATGGGAAAGTCGTCGAACGAACTCAGCACACCGCTGACGCTAGTCGTAGCCTGACAGCTATGGCAGCGCTACGCGACGTCACCCGATATCGCCAACTCGCCATTCTGACGACGGTGGGCGTTTGTTTGCTCACGGTGGCTGGTGGAATTGTTCGCCTCACGGGTAGTGGCCTCGGTTGCGATGACTGGCCGAACTGCAACAGTGAGCGCTTTGTTGATGTCTCGTCGGGGCATGCGGCGATCGAACAGGTCAATCGCTTGCTGAGCGGGGTGATTGGAGTTCCAACACTGCTTTTAGCTATTTCTGCGTTCCGGGTTCGTCCGCGAGTCATCGGATTGCGCTGGCCCGCTATCGGCGTGCTGGTGTCGGTGCTGGCGAATGGCGTCGTCGGTGGAGTTGCTGTTCGAACGGATCTGCACCCTGGTCTCGTGCAGTCACACTTTTTGCTCGCCATGGTGTCTGTGGCGTTCGGTATTGTTGCGGTGCATCGTTCGTCGAGCAGCGCCAGCCAAGCCGGCCGCACAACAAGTTGGCGCAGTCAACCTGGTCAGCTCACCGCTTTGTTGACTTCGCTCACCGCTGTCGCACTCGTGACGGGTACCGTCGTGACGGGCACCGGACCCCATGCAGGCGAACAAAACGTTCGCAGATTCGGTTTCGACATCTCGAACGTGGCCCGAATCCACAGCGCAACGGTGATCACCGCTCTCGCCGTAGCAGGCCTGCTGGCTTGGACACTGCGGAGCGGCGCTGACTCCGAGGCTGGGGTCCGGGCTGCCCTATCAGGATGGATTTTCGTCGGCCTCCTCCAGAGTGCAGTCGGCTACACGCAATATTTCAACGGAGTTCCCGAACTGTTGGTGGGCACACATATTGCGCTGGCGACTGGTTTGTGGGTGATGACAATGAGGCTGCTACTCATGACTATCGAAACGCGGCAGCCGGAGTGCAACACGAAGATGATGCTGCCGACAGCAGCGCGCGTCTAGAGTGATATCCGTGTTGCTCAGGTCTCTTGGGGAGCCGTCCAATGGGCGAGCGACTCACATTTCACATCAGCGACCCGGTCGGCGTCCGACTTGGTTGACCACTCTGCTTGGATTTGTCGCTGCATTTGTGGCGATACTGGCCGTCAACGGAACGGCGATGGCTCAAAACGGCGAGGAAACCGTCGGCGGAACTATGCGCGCGAAAGACGCGGCCGGCGAGAAGATTTTTGTTGAGGGTGTGGAGTTCTCCGTCGTTGATGTTGATGGCAACGAAGTCGGAACTGCCACAACCGACGCCGAGGGCGTCTGGCTAGTTGAACTACCCGGCCCAGGCGTTTACTCCGTTCTGCTCGACACTGAGACGCTGCAAGGCTTCGAGTTACGTAACCCTGACAAGAATCCGTTGACTGGGGTCGAGGTGCAGCCCTCGACAAACAAAAACACGTTGTTCCCGTTGGGTGAGCGAGTTGTCGGGGAGTCCAACTCGATTCGAGCGGTCCAGTTGTTCGTCGACGGGATCAAGCTCGGCATGATCATTGCGATGTGTGCCATCGGCCTGTCGCTCATCTACGGCACGACGGGCCTGACGAACTTCGCTCATGGCGAGATGGTCACGTTTGGTGCAATGACTGCATTCGTTTTTCATGTGACCTGGCAAATTGACTTCTTAGGCACTTGGATGACGTCGCTCGCCTTTGGCGCGGTCATGGCTGTCCTTTTCGCCGGTATTGCTGGCGGTCTGTTCAATCGATTTGTTTGGAAGCCGCTCCGCAATCGTGGCGCCAGCCTGATCTCGGCATTAGTGGTCTCGATAGGCCTGTCGATCTTCTTCCGATACGTCTTTCTGTATCAGTTCGGTGGTCGTGCCGGCTTTTACCGCGACTACAGGATCGGCCAACAGGTCGAATTCTTCGGGTTGTTCACGATGCTGCGCAAGGACATTTTCATCGTGGTGTTTTCCGCTCTGGTGCTCGTTGGTATTGGCGCAGCGCTTAGCCGAACGCGTGTGGGCAAAGCCATGCGGGCAGTCTCTGATAACCGTGACCTCGCTGAGTCGTCAGGCATCGACGTAGAACAGGTGATTCGCTACGTGTGGATTGTTGGCAGTGCTTTGGCTGGCCTTGGTGGGGTGCTCTTCGGTCTGACCGAGAACATCAACTGGGAGATGGGTTTCCGTTTGTTGCTCCTTATGTTTGCCGGGGTCACTCTTGGTGGCCTGGGCACCGCCTACGGAGCCTTGCTTGGCAGCATTATCGCCGGTGTGTTTATCCAAATGTCGACTCTGATCATCCCAGGGGACATGAAAAACGTTGGCGCGCTGATGGCGCTGATCATCATCCTTCTGGTGCGCCCGCAGGGCCTCCTAGGGCGAGCTGAGCGGATCGGATAGTTATACGTCATGGATTGGGGATCAATCATCGAGAGTCTGTTCCGTGGGCTCATCGGGGAGAGCTTCATTGTTTTCGCTCTGGCTGCGATCGGACTCAACTTGCACTTCGGCTACACCGGCTTGCTCAACTTTGGCCAAGCGGTTTTCATGGCCGCTGGTGCCTACGGTCTGGCAATGATGGTCGCAACCATCGGTCCTGCGGCAAACCGCAACTTTGGTTGGGATCTCAGCGAGAGCACCCTGTTCTGGCTGGGCATCTTCGTTGGCGTGGTCGTGTTTCCTGTCGTCTTCGCTTTGATCATGGGTATCCCGACGCTCCGCCTTCGGGCGGACTACCTGGCGATCGTCACTATCGCCGTAGCGGAAATTTTCCGCATCGTTGTCCGTTCGCCCACGCCCAGCATTAAGAAGTGGACCAATTCGTCAGACGGGTTGACGGGCTTCTCAGGCACCTTCTATGACATGAGCCCATTCAGCACGCAGGACCGTTACCTATTCAACTTGTTCACCGGCAACCAGATGTTCTTGGTGATCGTCGGCTGGGGGGTTTTGGCGATTGGTGCCACGATCTGTTGGCTCCTTATCCGGAGCCCGTGGGGACGTGTACTTAAAGCGATTCGCGAAGACGAGGACGCGGCACGGTCGTTGGGTAAGAACGCCTACTCATACAAGATGCAGGCTCTGATTCTGGGCGGCGTTTTTGGTGCTGTCGGTGGCATGATACGCGCCATCGGTTTCTCGGTTGCTCAACCTGACAATTTCATCACAGATGTCACCTTCTTTGTTTGGGTGGCGCTGATCCTCGGTGGTGCAGGCAAGGTACTTGCGCCAATTGTTGGAGCGTCGCTCGTGTATGGCCTACTCAACTTTTCGGATACTTTCCTTCGAGAAGGGGTTGCAGCAGAGGTGATCCCAGAGTCGATTATGACCGGTACGCAAGTTGGCCAGGTCCGTTTCATGCTGATGGGCCTCGGCCTGGCGCTGCTGGCTGCCTTCAGGCCGCAGGGCATCTTTGGGAACAAGGAAGAGATGGCACTCGATGACCGGTAACGACTTCGACGACGAACTTAAAGATGCCCTGATTCCTGACGCTGGCCCGCACGCTGGGCCTGCAACACACAGCAGCGACATGAGTGTGATCACGTCGGATAAGATCGCTGGTGTCGATCCGCAGGCCGCTCGTGCTGCGCTCGCTGATGTGCCCTGGGAACCGGGTGCCAAGAAGCCCGACCCGATTCTGGTCGCTGACCATGTCGTGCGCCGTTTTGGTGGTCTTACCGCTGTTGATGCCGACCATGTGGAGATTCAGCGAGGTGTGATTACTGCGCTGATTGGCCCCAACGGTGCGGGCAAGACAACTTTTTTCAACTTGTTGACGAATTTCGACACTCCCGACGAGGGCACGCGAGTATTCGATGGGCACAACATTGACAAGGTGCCAGCACACAAGATTGCCAATTACGGCATGGTTCGTACATTTCAGCTGACCAAGGCGCTGTCGAAGATGACAGTTATCGAGAATATGAAGCTTGGGGCAACGGGCCAAAAGGGCGAATCTCTGTGGCGTTCGGTTCTACCGTTTATGTGGAAGAACCAGGAGCGCGAAATTGAGGCTCGCGCTGACGCTCTGCTTGATCGCTTCAAGCTCTCACATATGCGCGACGAGTTCGCTGGCACGATGTCTGGCGGTCAGCGCAAGCTCCTTGAAATGGCTCGGGCGTTGATGGTGGAACCGTCAATGGTCATGCTGGACGAGCCGATGGCGGGCGTCAACCCAGCGTTGACTCAGTCCTTACTGGGTCACGTTACCGGGCTGCGAGACGCCGGAATGACTGTGCTTTTCGTTGAACATGACATGGACATGGTGCAAGAAATTTCGGACTGGGTGATCGTGATGGCCGAAGGTCGCATCATCGCCGAGGGCCCACCTGCATCGATCGGTCAGAATCAGGCGGTCGTCGATGCTTATCTCGGCACGCACCACCATTCGGCGCTTGATCTCGAAGCGGAACTGTGAGTAGTGACGATGTCTGAAACCTCAACAACGCCAGAAACAAAACAGCCTGAGCCGCTCCTGATAGCGGACAACTTGACTGCCGGTTACATTCCGGGTGTCAACATTTTGAATGACTGTTCGTTGGAGCTCGCCGAAGGCGAACTTGTGGGCATCATCGGCCCGAACGGCGCAGGCAAGTCGACCCTCGTCAAAGCCATGTTCGGTCTGGTCAACGTCCGTGGCGGCCAGGTTCGACACAGCGGCGAAGAAATCACGAACCTGAAAGCAAACAAGCTCGTGAGCCGGGGTATCGGCTACGTGCCGCAGAACAACAACGTGTTCTCTGCCCTCACTGTCAGTGAGAATCTCGAGATGGGCACATTCCTCAACCCGCCCTTGTACAAGGATCGTGTTGGCGTCATCGGTGACATGTTCCCTCGACTTATGGAGCGCGCTGATCAGCGAGCGGGGTCACTTTCGGGTGGCGAGCGTCAGATGTTGGCGATGGGACGGGCACTCATGATGGATCCCTCAGTGCTACTGCTTGACGAGCCGTCAGCCGGTCTTTCGCCAGCACTCCAAGATGAGGTTTTTATCCGTTGCCACCAAATCAACAAAGCTGGAGTCTCGATCGTGATGGTTGAGCAGAACGCAAGCCGGTGTCTCCAGATCTGTGATCGTGGGTACGTGCTTGATCAAGGGTCTAATGCCTACACAGGAACGGGCAAGGAACTGTTGAGCGACCCGAAGGTGATTGAGCTTTACCTCGGCACCCTGGTTAAAGATCATCAGAACTGATCCCTATTGCCAGAGTTCCCGTGGCTGTCACGATAAGGGTGTCGCTTTATTAGCGGATGGTAACAACCGACCGTTGGGAGGCTGAAAGCGTGTCAAAGCCGCGAACGTTCGCCTTGTTGGTGGACATTGCAGCAGTCGCAAGATGACCGCAAGCGGCTCTTTGGCTCAATGACTTTGATCATTGTCGGTGCTTTCGACGTGCGGGGCAACGGGGCCCTGCCCAGCGAGCTGGCTTACACGTGGTGACTTCGTCTTGGCGACCGGTCATGCTCTGGACGCAGAAACAGCATGAGTTGAGAGTGCGAACCTTCAAGCCGGCCGCTAGCCCTGAATTGGGATTGCGCTCTCGGCTTTGCGGTGATCATCCTTGCGACACGCAGATCGCAATACCGAGCGATGGAGGCGGGAGCGTTGTTTCACACTGGAATTACCGCTGTCAGGGTGCTGACAACAATCGCGACCAAAAGATGGACTGCAGTTGTCGGCGAGGCGCTTTTGCTCTCGGTTGTTGAGTGTGAAGCAACGGCGATCGCTGGAAATGAACACGTGCTTGCCGCACGCCGACAAGGGCCTACGACATGCCGGAAGGCGCTTCTTATAGTGGGCGTGGTTGGTGTTGCCCAGCTGAAAAACCAAAGAGCCCGGGGCAAGTAGCCCCGGGCTCTTCAGTTGTTGATCAAAAGATCAGCAAGGTGCTGAATAAATCAGACCTCGACTGAGCCCTGAACGGCGCCCTTGACGACGATGGCTCCGGTCTCGTCAAATTCCAGGATGAGGATGGAAGCCTGGGTGGGCTCGCCTTCGTCACGGAACTCGAGTGGGCCAGAAACGCCGTCGTAGTCAAAGTCGGTGCCGGCTGTCGCGAGTGCGAGGCAGTCGGCGTAGGTGGTGCACTTTTCGCCGCCGCGGGTCACGTCGTTGATCTCAGCGCCGATGGCTACGCCATCGTCTGAGCCAGCAACGGTTGCAGCGAGTGCCATGATGACGACCGTGTCGTACGACTCAGCGGCGTACGAGTAGTCCTCCAGATCAGGGTCGATCCCGTCGAGCTGGTCGCGGAAGTCCTGAAGTTCACCAGCAACGTCGACACCAGGGAGCGTGCCACGCATGCCTGCGAGGACCGTGGGGTCGTCGAAGGCGCTTGCGAGAGCGTTACCCATGTTGCCGTCAGTGCCATAAACCAGCTTGTCGGCCGGGCCAACGCCGTTCTCGATAAGACCGGTAAGGATCTTCGAGGTCTCATCGAAACCGATGATGACAATTGCGTCGGAATCAGCGTCCACTGCCTTAGCAACGACATCGTCGAAGTTCTCGGCCTTCGGGTCATAGATCTCGGCGAGGTCGACCGCGCCGCCCTGAGCCTCGAACGGGCCCTGGGTGTACTCGAGCAAGCCGGTGCCGTAGGCATCGTTGAGCACGAGGAAGGTGGCCGAGGCAGCGCCGTCAGCGATCATGATGTCAGCAAGTGCTGCACCCTGCACGACGTCGGACGGAGCAGTACGGAAGTACAGACCGTTGTCGTCGTAGTCGGTGAAGGTCGGCGAAGTGTTCGCTGGGCTGAAGTGGACTTTGCCGGCCTGAGTGATCTTGTCGATCACTGTCAGCGACACACCGGAGCTTGCTGCTCCAATGAAGCCGTCAACATCCTCGGCAAGGAGGCGGTCGACCGTGGCGTTGGCGACTTCGCCATTGTCTCCCGAGTCACCTGGGAGCCATTCGACGTCGTTCCCGAGAACGCCACCAGCGGCGTTCACGTCAGCGACTGCGAGTTCAACACCAGCAAATTCAGGCGGTCCGAGGAAGGCAAGGTTGCCAGTCTCCGGAAGGATGCCGCCGAGACGAAGAATGCCATCGGCACCATCGGCTGCAGGAGCATCGTCGGCCGGAGCCTCAGTAACGGCCGGAGCCTCGGTATCGGCCGGGGCGTCGGTAGTAGTCGCTGCGTCATCGTCGCTACCGCAGGCTGCGGCAACAAGTGTCAGACCAACGAGCAACGAACCGACGCGCATAGCGCGTGATTTCTGCATGTTGAGAGTTTCTCCCCCTGGTTTTGCACAGGCCGAATGCCAGCGCTTTCTAGATGAACAGCCTACGCCTCGTCAGCCACGAATGCCAAGTAGTACCGTTCACTGGTGCTTCAAGCGGTCGACGAGTCATCCGTTGAGGCTCGTCACTTTGTCGGCGGTGACGCTAGAGGCGCAGAGGCTTTCACAGAAAGGCGCAAACCAGAGGTCAATGGCCGATAGAGCACCAGGAAACCGCAAAAAGGCCGTTGGCGAAATCGGATTGCTGGAGGCGCTCGCCACAACGCGCGCTATCCGCCGTTATACCAATGACCAAGTCTCTGACGGCGACCTCGAACAGATTTTGTGGCACGCCGGTCGGGCCCCCTCAGGATCGAATCGACAACCATTCCGCTTCCTGACGTTGCGCAATGGCGAGAACGCCAGAGCCGCCAAATCACTGCTTGGCCAGTCGTTCAGGGACGGTTGGAATGACAAACGCGCCGGAACAGAAGGTGAGCGGCCGTATCGGCCCAGCCGCTTTGTGGACTCCATGCAACACTTCGTCGATCACTTTGAAGCGATCCCGGTTGTGATTCTGGTCTGCCTTGAGAGATATCGGGACCCCAGTCCATTCGAAGGGGCGTCGGTCTACCCAGCTTGCCAAAATTTACTTCTCGCCGCTCGTGCGCTCGGATACGGGGGTGCGTTGACGATGTGGCACCTGAGAGTCGAAGACCAGCTGCGGTCGATGCTGAAAATTCCCGACCGGGCAGCCCTCTCTGCGTGCATCACTCTCGGGGTTCCTGCAGGCAGGCATGGCCCGCTCAAACGCAAACCCGTGAGTGAAATTATTTTTGACGATCAGTGGGGTGCTACACCGCGCTGGGCTGCGCCCACCTAGATCTGCCCCGTAGATTCCTCAAATGCCCCTCATCGCCGGAGTTGACTCGTCCACACAGTCGACGAAAATCGAAATCCGAGACCTTGCATCAGGGGAGGTGACTGCCTCGTCGTCCGCTCCACATCCAGACGTCGTTGCGCCGGTGAGTGAACAGGACCCCGAAAGCTGGTGGACGGCGTTCAACACGGCGTGGACTGAGGTCGGCGCGCCAACAGTTGCGGCCATCAGCGTGGCCGGACAGCAGCACGGCATGGTTGCTCTCGACGAAGACGCCACCCCAGTACACCCTGCCAAGCTGTGGAACGACACCCAATCTGCTCCCGATGCCGAAATTCTCAACGCCCGGCTTGGTGGACCCGTAGCATGGGCCAACGCAGTTGGCAGCCTCCCGGTTGCAGCCTTCACTGTGACCAAACTCGCCTGGCTGCAGCGATGCCGCCCTGACGCCTGGAAGCGTGTCGCAAAGATCATGTTGCCGCACGACTACCTCACGGCACGGCTGACAGGATCAATCACGCCGGGTGCGCCGATAGGCCAGGTAACCACTGACCGAGGCGATGCATCAGGATCAGGGTACTGGTCGCCAGCATCAGGAAAGTATCGATGGGACGTGCTTGATTTGATCGATGCCCAACGCGACTGGTCAGCTTGCGTGCCCGAAGTGCTAGGTCCACGAGAAGCCGCTGGGCAGTGGATGGCCAACGGAAACAGCGTTGTGGCTCCTGGAACTGGAGACAACATGGCCGGTGCGCTCGGAGTCGGGTTGCAACCAGGCGATACCGTCATTTCAATCGGAACATCGGGCACGGTCTACGCCGTCTCGAACACACCCACCGCCGACCCAACGGGCGTTGTTGCTGGGTTCGCTGATGCGACCGGCCGCTACTTACCGCTCGTATGTACGTCCAATGCGGCAAAAGTACTGGATGCCATCCGCCATCTTCTTAATGTCGAGTACGGCGAGTTTGATCGCCTTGCTCTTACCGCAGAGCCGGGCGGACCAGTACTGCTGCCGTACTTCGATGGTGAGCGAACCCCAAATCGCCCCGAAGCCACTGGCGTTTTGGACGGCATTCGAAGCGACATCACCCGCGAACAGTTCGCCCGTGCTGCCGTTAACGGTGTTGCCTGCGGTCTCCTCGATGGGTTCGACGCACTTCGCCAACTTACTCATGTGGACGGCCGAGTGTTTCTTACGGGCGGGGCGGCACGCTCGCAGTCCGTACAGCAGGTGTTGGCGGGAATGATCGACGCGCCAGTGGTCATCAGTCAGGCTCAGCAAGCTGTTGCAACTGGCGCAGCCGTGCAGGCAGCAGCGGTGTTCGAGCAGGTTGAGCACGCAGTAATTCAGCACCGCTGGGGGCTTGGAAAGGGCGTCGCTGTACAGCGCGCCGTGTTGGACGAAACACTTCGAGATCGCTACGCCACGCTGCGCGATCGATGAGCGATCCCTTTGCGATCCTTGGTCTTAATGACACCGCAACCGCCGCGGCGGTTCGAACAGCGCGTCGCGAACTGGCCAAACGGCATCATCCTGACGCTGGCGGTGACGCCGGGATGATGCGCAAAATCAACCAAGCTGCTGGGGAGGCACTGCAGGCGATCGCCAACTCCGCTAGCGCAGCGGAATCTGGTTCGCAGTCCGTCAGCGAATTCCATGACGAGCCGACCGGCGTGTCACGAGACGTACCATCATTTACTGTCGAGGCACTTCCGGTCGAAACGTTCCAAGCTTTGCTGGTGGTGTCGAATTGGATCGGCGAGGTCCTTGACGACGACCCGCCCTACAGGCTCGACACGCATCTGCATGAACCGGCCCAATGTTGGTGCCGGTTGGAACTTGTGCCCGACGCCGGTGCATCGACGGTGAGTATTACTCTGGCAAACGAGGCGGGACAGCTGGTCCCCGATATCGAACAGGTGCGTGACACCTGGATTGAACAGCTCAACCGTTACGACTGGCGGTAGCCGAGATTCTCAGCGAGTTGTCCTGATGAGGTTGCAGTAAAGCTGAGGCGAACCTGTCACCGGGGGCGAGGGGCTGCAGCCTTTTCCAAGCGATCCCGAATAGCAAAACCTAGTCCTTCTGCTGGAGGCAAAACGGCAATGAGTACGTCAACTCCCTCGTCGTCGGCTGTCCTCAGTTCGGTAAACAGCAGCCGGGCATAGGTGTCAAGATCGCCAGTGAGATCAAGTATGCGCGCGCCGGGTGTTCCTGATCGTAGGGCCAAAGCATCGTCTAAATGATCTACAAGACGAACCTCGCAGCGGGGCGCGTAATGTGATTCCAGCATGCCGCTGGAGCGCGAGGGGCCCGATGCAGCTGCGAGAGCCCCGATCTGTTCCTCGGACAGTGGTCCAGCGCGAAGCAGTTGGGGTGGCTCCACAGTGGTATCCACGATGGTGCTCTCAAGGCCAATCGTCGACGGTCCGCCATCGAGGATGACGTCACGTCTGGGATCGAGGTAATCACCGAGGTCAGCCAGAACATGCGCTGCCGTTGTCGGGCTGACCAAACCAAATCGATTCGCTGAGGGTGCGGCGATGCCAAGCCCAGTTCGTAGCAGCAGATCGCGGGTGACTGGATGCGAAGGCGCGCGCAACCCCACCGTGTCGCGGCCGCCAGTGACCACATCAGGTACGAGCGAGGATCGAGGTACGATTAGCGTGAGCGGACCTGGCCACGCAAGCTCCGCAAGAGTACGCGCTATCGGTGCAGGCTTGTCGGCCCACGTGTCGAGGTCGCCGTTGTTTGCGATATGAACAATCAGCGGATGGCCTATAGGTCGTCCTTTGATTGCGAAAATGCGTTCAACGGCAGCAGGATTCGACGCATCAGCGGCCAACCCGTAGACCGTCTCGGTCGGAATCGCGACGAGTCCGCCGGCGTAAAGCGCCTCCGCAGCATGGCTGACGTCCGTCGAAAGTAGCGACACGGATCAAACCGCGTTGAGGAATTCGAGAGCGGCGTCGAAGAAGCCGAACGCCTCTGGCGTGGCGAAGTGATCGACATTGCGCAGCGTTTCGCATTGTCCCTGCGGAAACCACGACGCTAACTCGTCAGCCGGATGAACGAAGTCTTGGTCGCCGACCACGATGAGGACCGGGCAGGCCACTGCAGAGCACATCGTCGCATCAATATCGCCAGCCGAAGCCCGTCGCATGACAGCGGTCAACGCAACGATGTCGTTGTCCGGTTGCTGGGCGTACTGGACGAAGAGTCGAGCTGTATGGTCCATCTCGGCGAGAACTACGGGCGTCGGTTCGCCACTCTTGATGACGCTTTCAAGTCCCTGCACGATTCGGGCGGTGCCTGCTTGATCTCGCTCGATCACGTTTTTCCCAATTCCTGCCAAGACCAGGCGGCTAAAACGGTCAGGACGAGCGATTGCTGCTCGCAGCAATGTGATCGCGCCGAGTGAGAAACCAACTGCTTCGATTGGTGCGTCTGGCGAGGCTGCATCGATCGCATCAAACACTCGAAGGGTTAGATCACTGTAAGCCTCGGGTTCATGCGGCTTCGGTGCTGCACCATGCCCGAGCAAGTCAACACTCACGATTTCTTTGCCACCGTCTTCGAGTAAAGCGGTGAACCCGCTTCGCTGCCAGGTCGTAGCAAACGAACCCCCCCAACCGTGTACCAGCACCACTGATTCCATGCAGCGGCCACCCTAGGCCGTATCGTGGGGTCGCCTTGCACGCTGTGCCCAAACGAGAGTGACCCATGCGCCTCCTTCATAAGCCTGACCATGACCTGACCTACAGCGACGTCTTCATGGTCCCCAGTTTGTCCGACGTGGCCTCACGAATGGATGTCGACTTGTCGACTCCGGACGGCATCGGAACAACGATTCCCCTCGTCGTCTCCAACATGACCGCCGTAGCAGGACGGCGCATGGCCGAAACGGTCGCCCGACGTGGTGGAGTAGCGATCTTGCCTCAAGACATTCCCGTCGATGTCGCAGGCCGCGTCGTGGCCTACGTCAAGAAGTGTCACCCCGTTTTTGAGACTCCAATCACGCTGGGTCCGGATGCGACGATCGGTGATGCCATGTCTCTGATCCACAAGCGTGCCCATGGCGCCGTCGTGATTGTGGACGACGGTAAGCCAGTCGGTGTGTTCACCGAACACGATCAGGAAGGCGTCGATCGTTTCACGCAGTTGCATGCGGTGATGACTCGAAATCTACACCTCGTCGATCCGGACGTGGATCCGGCCGCTGCGTACGAGCAACTCGAAGAGATGCGTCTCAACGTGGCTCCAGTGGTTGACCCGGCGTCCAACGACGGGGAACTGCTGGGGGTCATCACGCGCAAGGGCGCGTTGAGATCAACGATCTACCGCCCGGCAGTTGATGTCGAAGGTCGTTTGTTAATAGGCGTTGCAGTTGGAATCAATGGTGACCCTGCGGCGCGTGCGACCGAACTGTCCCGAATGGGTGCCGACGTCTTAGTGATTGACACTGCACACGGACATCAAACACGAACGCTACGCGCAGTCGAAGCGGTCCGCGCAGCGTTGCCTGACGCATGCATTGTCGCAGGCAACGTCGTCACCGCCGACGGAACCAGAGAGTTGATTGCGGCCGGCGCCGACATCATCAAGGTCGGCGTGGGCCCAGGTGCGATGTGTACTACTCGGATGATGACTGGAGTCGGCCGTCCGCAGTTCTCGGCCGTACTCGAGTGTTCTGCTGAGGCAGCCCGGTTGGGTAAGCACGTCTGGGCGGACGGTGGGGTGCGGTTCCCCCGAGACGTGGCGCTGGCGCTCGCAGGTGGAGCAGCCAACGTGATGTTCGGTTCATGGCTTGCGGGAACCTACGAATCTGCTGCCGACACGCTCCGTGATCCAGAAGGGCGGCTCTACAAGGAAAGCTTTGGTATGGCGTCGAACCGAGCGGTAAAAAACCGCACTCGGGCCGAGAGCTCGTTCGATCGAGCCCGCAAGGAGTTGTTTGAGGAAGGCATCAGCACGTCCCGGATGTACCTGGATTCTGAGCGTCCGAGTGTCGAGGACATCATCGATCAAATTGTCGCTGGACTGCGGTCAGCATGTACCTATGCGGGTGCTGATTCGGTCTCAGCTTTCCAAGAGCGAGCCGTAGTTGGATTGCAGAGTTCGTCTGGCTACGACGAAGGTCGTCCGGTTGGGGTGAGCTGGTGACTTCAGCCGACGGTGTGGTGATTGCCATTGATGGTCCAGCGGGTGCTGGCAAGAGCACGGTCGGTCGAGCGGTCGCAGCGCGCCTCGGGTTGGGCTATCTCGACACAGGGGCGATGTATCGGGGCGTCACCTTCGGTGTTCTCCGACGAGGGCTGGATCCAGGCGATGTCGAAGCGGTGGCGCGGATAGCCGAAGCAATTGAACTCGG
>PASB01000037.1 GCA_002711735.1 Ilumatobacter sp. | reverse complement strand
CCGGGTCTCTCAACCTAGAAACATCCACTGTTGGGGGAACAGATTTTGGATGTTTCAACGAGTGGAACATTGGGGGGTGTTCTCACGTCGAATTTGCTAAATCCAAGTATGCACATACGGCGATAGATCTGCCAAGAAGATAATGAAGATACATGGTATCATTTTTTACGATGGATGTACGGCAGTTGTCTACCTTGGTCGCTGTTGCTGACCATGGCACGTTCTCGGCGGCGGCGCGAGCGCTCTTCACCGTGCAATCAAACGTCTCCGCACACATTGCTCGACTCGAAAAAGAACTGGGAGTCACGCTGGTTGATCGGCAACAGGGCAAACTCACCGATGAGGGGGCGCGCGTAGTCGAACGCGCACGGCGCGTTCTCAACGAAGTGGATGACATTGCGGCCGACGTTGCAAGTCGCGACGCTGACATCTCTGGCCAGACGCGCCTCGGCGTGATCGGTACGACTGCCCGCTGGTTGGTGCCTCAAATGCTCGGTCAGCTCGGCACTGAACACCCTGGAGTCCGCACCGTCATTCAGGAAGGCGCGACCTCGACGCTCATTCCCAACGTGCTGTCGGGTCATCTCAGCGCCGCACTTGTCCACCTTCCGATTGGTGACCCTGAGCTGGTCATCGAGCCGCTCTTCGCTGAGGACCTCTTCCTGCTCGCCAGTTCGAGCCATCCCCTCGCAGCTCACGAGACCATTCCACTCCGTAACCTTGATCAAGTCCCACTGTTACTTCCCCCGATGGGTTCCGCGCTCCGCAAGGTGCTCGAACGTGCTGCGGCGGCGGCAGAAATTAACTTGCTCGCCCAGGCAGAGATTGACGGAGCGCGTCTGCTGGCGTCGCTCGCCCTCGACGGCTTCGGCGCTGCCGTTGTCCCGGCTACGGCTGTGCCCAACTGGCTCACCGGAGCGTTTCGGATGATCAGCGTGCCCGAACTCCCCCGGCGTGTCGTTGCTTTCGTCCGGCGCCGCCGGCCGGGCCCCAACGCGCCAACGCAGGCCACCCTCGAGGTGCTTCAGGCTCTTATTTCAGAACGCGGCCACCTGCAACCCGGCGTGCACCCTGGGACCAGCGCAATCGGTCCCCTCCGAACCGATTGAGCGTCTCCGATATTTCACTGATGAAACTCTTCAGGTGCCGCAGACGAACCCCTGCAGCTTAGAGCTGTACTGTCGGGGCAATGACGGCGGCACCCCTACGAGACTCAATGTTCGCGATCTCACGACTGCGGCCATCGAAGGCACACGCCGACGTCCGCGAGTTCGGCCAACGCACTGTGGTGTGGGTCGAGTTCGAAGACTCGGATGAACTTATCCGCCTGACCTCGGGAACCTCGTCACTACTGGCTACGTCGATCGACACTGCGCTCGATCAACGCGTTCCTCTGGTGATCATGATGTCGTGCGCCGGTGCCGACATTGTCGAGGGCATCCCGGCGCTGCACGGATGGGGTCTCGTGGCTGCTGCATTGACGCGCTGCTCAGGCCTCATCCCGACGGCGATTATCGTCGACGGACCAGCCGTGTCCGGACCTGCACTCCTGTTGGGAATTGCCGACGTTGCCGTTATGACCGCCGATAGTTACGCCTTCGTGCAGGGCCCAACCATGGTTGAACAGTTCACGGGCGTCGGAATTGACATCGATGAACTCGGCGGCGCGACGAACCACGCTCGCTACACGGGCGTACCGTCCGCCGTTGTCTCAGACCGGGCGACAGCAATAGAGACAGTGGAGACGATTCTGTCGTACCTGCCAAACCATGTTGATGAGGAGCCACCTCGCTGGCCAAACGACGACCCACCGGATCGACTCTGTCCCGAAGCTGGCAAGCAAATTCCCGAGTCCTCTACGGGTAGTTACGACGTTCGTCAGGTTGCTGCTGCGATTGCTGACGAAGGCTCATTGTTCGAGTTGCGTGACCGGTGGGCAGCCAACGTCGTCACTGCCTTTGCGACCATAGATGGTCGCCCAGTCGGCATTGTTGCAAATCAGCCAATTTCGCTGGCCGGCACGCTCGACATTCCGGCGTCACAAAAGTCGGCACGATTTGTTGCATTCTGCGATTCATTTAACGTACCGATCATCACGCTGGTCGATACACCTGGTTTTTACCCTGGCAAAGACCTTGAGTGGCGAGGCATGATTCGCCATGGCGCCCAGCTTGTGTATGCGTACGCAAGGGCAACGGTTCCTCGCATCTGTGTTATCTTGCGGAAGAGCTTCGGCGGTGCCTACATCGTGATGGATTCTAAGACGATGGGTAACGACCTTTGCTTGGCCTGGCCGTGGGCCGAGATCGCCGTCATGGGTGCCGGGCAAGCTGCGGCGATTCTCGCACGACATTCGACCCCCGAAGAAAAGGCGGAGTTCGAACGGGATTACACCGATCGCCTACTCAACCCTTATGTCGCAGCTGAGCGAGGCTTTATCGACGCCGTCATTGATCCTGCTGATACGCGCGCCGAGATCTCGGCCGCTCTCGCCGTGCTGCAGGACAAGCGCGAAATGATCGTCGAACGCAAGCACGGCAACACGCCGCTGTAGGGCGCTGCGTCAGAACAGCAACCTGCCGATAACAGACAATGCCGCCTTAACTGATCGCCGGCACTGAATTCCGCGATGCTGCGGGCTTCGAGCAGTCCGAGGCGTTGGCCCGCTCATCGCCAAGAGTCGGGCACCTAACCTCGTCGGCGAACATGCGCCGATGACGACAATCTCTGCCACCAACTCGGATTACGGTTGATTCGTCTCGCGGGTCGGTACCAGCTCACCCTTTTGCCGACAGCAACAATTACGCGCTGGCTAGCAGAGATGCTCCGAAAGTGTCCGGACTCGACCGCTAATAACGTCGACGGCGCAATACCCTTCCCGCTGCGTCACTTGGATGCGGAAGACACTTAGTTGTCACCATCGTCCATTTGTCTCAACAGCGAATTTCTTGCAATCCTTCGCTCTAACAGACTCGCAGATGTTCCCGATTTGGTCCAGCGATTCGTAACGGGCTCGCAGCCCCGTTAAGCGCAGGCCATACCTGCAAGTAAGCAACGTCGGCACACGGGTTGGGGCACTTGCGCCGACTGCGAGTATCTTGAAGCGGCCGGGTGGAGCGAACCTCCGCCCAACAGTTCATCATCATTCGAGCCCGGAGGAAGCCACAGTGCCCGAAACCATCACCATTACTGACGATCGCACCGGTAAGACCGTTACGGTCCCCATCGAAGGTGGTGTCTTCCCGTCATCGGCGTTGCGTGAGCTGGACCCGTCCCTGTACTGCTACGACCCGGCCTATTTATCGACGGCATCGACCAAGTCCTCGATTACTTACCTAGACGGCGCCAACGGGATTCTCCGGTACGGCGGCTATCCGATCGAGCAGTTGGCCGAAAAGTCCACGTACCTCGAAGTGGCATACCTGCTTCTCAATGGTGATTTACCTAATGAGACACAGCTCGCCGAGTGGACCCACGACGTCACGCACCACACGTTCATCCACGAGAACATGCGCAAGAAGTTTTCTGAGGGCTTTCATTACGACGCTCATCCCATGGGCATGTTCGTGTCAGCCATCGCTGCGCTCGGCACCTTTTATACCGGCTCTAAGGACATCGATGACCCTGTACAACGCTACATTCAGATCAACCGGCTGATCTCCAAGAGCCCGACGATCGCGGCGATGTGTTACAAGTTCTCCGTTGGTTTGCCCTACAACCAGCCGAGCAACGATTTGTCCTACGCCGCCAACTTCTTGAACATGATGTGGAAGATCGGCGACTACGAGGTTGATCCAGTTCTAGAGCGGGCGATGGATGTGTTGTTTATCCTTCACGCCGACCACGAGCAAAACTGCGGCACCACTGCGATGCGCGTCATCGGCTCCAGCCATGCTGATCCTTACTCCTCAGCTGCAGGCGCAGCCTCGGCGCTTTACGGGCCCCTTCATGGTGGCGCCAACGAGGCTGTCGTTCGGATGCTTACCGAAATCGGCTCTGTGGACAACGTTCCGGCATTCCTCGAGTCAGTCAAAAACGGCGAAGGTCGCCTCATGGGCTTCGGGCACCGGGTCTACAAGAACTTCGACCCTAGGGCGACGATCATCAAGGAAACCGCCTACAAGGTGTTCGAGGTCACGGGCAAGAACCCACTGCTTGATATAGCGCTCAAGCTCGAGGAGGCGGCTTTAGCTGATCCGTACTTCGTCGACCGCAAGCTTTACCCCAACGTCGACTTTTACTCCGGTCTGATCTACCAGGCCATGGGCTTTCCCACGTCGATGTTCACCGTGCTGTTTGCGATCCCCCGCATGGTCGGCTGGCTCGCTCATTGGCAGGAGCTACTCAACGACCCGGCCCAGAAGATCAGCCGTCCCCGCCAATGGTACGACGGCCCCGGCGAGCGGAATTACATCGACCTCGCCAACCGATGATTCCAGCACCCGCACTCGGCGCTTGACCAACACGTTGCACCTACGAATGGCCTTTTAATCTCGGGTAGCCATCCTTGCGATGCGCTTCAGGTGAAGCACTCAGAGCGCTGCGAGGACCGAGTTGAAAGTCGGGCTGGGGCGCATGATGGAGCTGGCCTTGTCTGCGTTCGGGTGGTAATAGCCGCCGATGTCGACATGGCGGCCCTGGACTGCACCGAGCTCGTCAACAATCAGCTGCTCGTTGTTGGCGAGTTCGGCAGAGATGGTAGCGAACTTTGCGGCAAGCGCCGGGTCGTCGGTCTGCCTTGCCAGCGCTTCGGCCCAGTAGAGCGCAATGTAGAAGTGGCTGCCGCGGTTGTCCAGGCTGCCAAGCCGACGAGCTGGTGACTTGCCGGCTTGCAGCAGTTGTCCGGTGGCCGAGTCGAGTGTCTCCCCCAGTATCTTGGCGGTCTCATTTCCAGTGACCTCGGCGAGATGCTCGAACGACACGGCGATCGCCAAGAACTCACCGAGGGAGTCCCAGCGGAGGTAGTTCTCCTTGATCAATTGTTGAACATGCTTGGGGGCCGAGCCGCCTGCACCGGTCTCGAAGAGTCCACCACCGTTGAGAAGCGGGACAACTGAAAGCATTTTCGCGCTAGTACCGAGCTCGAGAATCGGAAACAGGTCGGTGTTGTAGTCACGCAACACGTTGCCCGTGACCGAGATTGTGTCCTCGCCTGCGCGCATACGGTCAATCGAGTACTTCGTAGCATCGACCGGTGACATGATCTCGATGGTCAAATCACTGACGTCTCCTACTAGGTCACGGTCTTGCAGGTACTCATGTACTTTGATGATCAGCTGGGAGTCATGCGCACGGTTCGCGTCAAGCCAGAAGACAGCTGGAGCCCCCGTGGCGCGAGCACGACTCACTGCGAGGCGGACCCAATCGCGAATCGGCTCGTCCTTGACCTGGCAGGCGCGAAAGATATCGCCCTCAGACACTGGGTGTTCCATCACGGTGCTGCCAGTCGATATGTCAACGACGCGGATCCTGCCAGCTGACGGCGCTTCGAAGGTCTTGTCGTGGCTACCGTATTCCTCTGCCTTCTGCGCCATAAGCCCCACGTTGGGAATGGTGCCCATGGTGGTCGGGTCGTAGGCGCCATTGGCGATGCAGTCATCGATGACTACCTGGTAAATCCCTGCGTAGCTGCTATCTGGGATCGTTGCTTTTACATCTTGCTGTTCGCCTGCGGTGTTCCACATCTGACCGGATGTGCGGATCATCGCAGGCATCGAAGCATCGACGATCACGTCGCTCGGGACGTGCAGGTTGGTGATGCCGTTGTCTGAGTCAACCATGGCCAGGTCAGGACCGTTCTCGATCGCAGCTGCAATGCCAGCTTTGATCTTGGCCTGCTTGTCGGCGGGCAAATTCGACAGCGACGAGATGACATTGCCAAGGCCATTGTTCGGGTTAGCACCCGCTGCCGTTAGTGCGTCGCCGTGCTCGGCGAACACATCGGAGAAATACGCGCGGACTGCGTGACCAAAGATGATGGGGTCCGAAACTTTCATCATCGTTGCCTTCAGGTGGAGCGAGAACAGGACGTTCTTTGCCTTTGCGTCTGCGATTTGTTCAGTGAGAAATGTGCGCAGCGCATCGACACTCATCACGGTGGAGTCAATGACTTCGTTTGCCATCACGGGAATCGATTCCTTCAGGATCGACACCGAGCCGTCCACGGCCACATGTTCAATACGCAGCGCTCCGGCTTCGGACGCGGTGATGGACTGTTCGTTGTGGGCGAAGTCACCACTCGACATCGTTGAAACGTGACTCTTGGAGTCATGCGACCAGGCGCCCATGGAGTGCGGGTTGGACTTCGCGTAGTCCTTGACTGCTTTGGGTGCACGACGGTCAGAGTTGCCCTGACGAAGCACTGGGTTGACCGCAGAGCCCATTGCTGTTCCGTAGGCAGCCTTAATCGCCTGCTGATCGTCGGTCTGAGCGTCGTCCGGATAGTCCGGCAGGTCGTATCCCTGCGCCTGGAGTTCGGCGATAGCAGCCTTGAGTTGGGGAACAGAGGCTGAAATGTTCGGCAACTTGATGATGTTTGCTCCCGGCGTCAGAGCCATCTCGCCGAGTTCAGCCAAGGCGTCGGGAACACGTTGTGCATCAGTCATCCGTTCTGGGAAGGCAGCTAGGATTCGCGCAGCGAGGGAGATATCACGTGTCTCCACGCCCACATTTGCGGCCCCTGCAAACGCCTCGATTACCGGTAACAGCGAGTAGGTGGCGAGCGCTGGGGCTTCGTCCGTGAACGTGTAGATGATCTTCGAATTGCTCAATGTTGGATCCTTCTTCGGGCAGCTACTGCGATTAGCAAACGACTGGTCACTTGTCTTTCACTTGTCTACCACGATTTTCACGCGCTTTCGCAGCCTGTCGTGAACGATTCGCCATCCCAGTCGCCTCTTCCACGCTCCAACTGGTCGACGAGCCACCCCGCTCGCTGAAGCAACGCTCCCAACGGCCATCTACGCTGCCGGTTAATGGATTTTGACTGGACCTCGGAACAACTTGAACTGCGTGCACGTGCTCGTGAAGTGGCGGCCAGCGGTGTTGCTAAGTACGGGCGGCACAACGATTCATGGATGAATGGCTACTCCAAGGAGTTCGCTAAGGAAATGGCTGAGAACTGCTGGATCGGGATGACCTGGCCCGCTGCATTCGGCGGCGGTGGCCAGCCCGCAATCAACCGACTCATTGTTGGCGAAGAGATGATTGCTGCTGGTGCGCCAATCGCATCAATGTGGTTCGCTGATCGGCAGATGGGCCCGTCACTGATCACATACGGAACGGCTGATCAACAAGCCGAGTTCTTGCCGCCGATGCTGTCCGGTGAAGTTACCTGGTGCATCGGTATGTCTGAGCCCGATTCTGGGTCAGACCTGGCCTCGCTCACCACAACAGCTGTGCGGGATGGCGACCACTTCGTTGTCAACGGTCAGAAAATTTGGACCAGCTTTGCTGCTGACGCTGACTACTGTTATCTCATCTGCCGGACCACCTCCGACGGCCCGCCGCATCGCGGCATCTCTGAGGTAATTGTCCCAATGAGTACCCCCGGCGTCGAGATTCGTCGCATCAAAGACATGACCACCAACGAGCACTTTTGTGAGGTGTTCTTCACTGACGCTCGCGTGCCTGTCGAGAATCTCGTCGGCGTCGAGGGTGCCGCTTTTAAACAGACGATGACCCAGCTTGAGCACGAACGCGGCGGCATCGACCGACTGGTGTCGAACAAGGCGCTTTTCGACATGGCAGTTGAGCGGTCCAACACGACCGATGCCAAGGTGCGACAAGAGATCGCACAGCTCGAGATCGGGTACCGCCTCGGACGAATATTGGTGACGCGCGAGACGTTACGCCAAGCACCCGAGGGATTCTCCGCTGCGACAAAGTGCTTCTGCACTGAACACGAGCAGCGCGTCGCCGACTTCGTTGCACGCTCATTCGGCGCCAACGCTCTGTTGTGGGACGACGTGACGCAAGGCCTCGCCTACGGTCCCGGCTACACGATCATGGGCGGCACCTCGAACATCATGCGTAACATCTTGGGTGAGCGCGTGCTCGGCTTGCCTCGCGAACCGCGCAACTGACCTGGCCACTCGCTGCGCACTCTGACGTCGGCAATACCAAACGAAACGGCGCCTGCGATCAGGACCGAATGGCGGTCCGCAACACGACCTCGCCCGAGGAACCCTGTCCGGGATCGTTCCCACCAGCCGCTTCTTCGAGGGTGATCATGAAAAGTTCGATCCGATCGAGTTCGACCCCCGCCCACAACGTGACGTTGCTACCCTCGTGGAACGTGCCCACCGGAAGCAGATCGCCATCGGCAGTGCGCATCCAGCCCTCATAGAATTTTCCATCATCGCGCCGCGGAAGTCCAGGTGCGTCAAGGTCAATTCGCAGCCCGGAGTCGAATGACGTGACGTCAATGTTGCCTCCCACATCCGACACCAGCCCGGTCGAAGTGAGCTCAGCAGAGAACGCGTCGGTACCAATCTCGGCACCGCTGAGTGCACTGAGGACGATGATGCCGCCGAAAAGGAATGCTATCGCGCCCGTTGCGCCAATGAGCGCCGGGCGGAACCACGTACGACGAGGAGCAGCGCCTAGCGACACCGGGTCTGAGTCGTCTCCAAAGGCGGTTTCACTGCGAACCGCAGCGACGACTCGATCACTGAGTCCGGATGGCGGCTCAACCCACGTCGATGCGTCAGCGAGCAACGCCTCAATATCGGCATCGAGCGCGCCGTCCAGATTGTCGGAGTTCTTGCTGTCGTTCATCGCCCTGCCCGGTTTCGGAGCGTCATGTCTTGATCATCGCTGCGTTGCGAATCGCCAAACGGTTCGGGGTTTAGGTGTGCCGCATGCTGCCTCACTGATCTACGTCCTGTCCCAGGTGGCCGAGTCTCGTCGCCAGACGTCGGTGCGCGCGATCCGAACGGGACTCCACCGTGCCGACCGCAACGCCGAGCTGCTCGGCGATTTCACTGTGTGAGTGCCCCTGAAGGTGCTGCATTCGGATGACCTCACGTTCGTTTGGATCAAGGCTGTCGATCGCGGTTCGCACGCTCCACACGGTCTCGACCTGTTCGGCACTTGGCGGCAACATTACGAGCGCACTGTCAGACGGGTCGGCATGATCAAGCGCCTCGGTCGGGCTCCGCTGCTCTATGCGGAGCGCATCGATGGCAGAGCCGCGAGCAATCATGGCCAACCATGGCGCAAAATCCCGACCTGCATCGAAGTGACCGGCAAGACGCCAGGCCTGGACAAACACGTGCTGCGTGACATCTTCTACGCGTTGCCCATCGCCTAATATCCGATGGGCAACGGTGAACACCAGCCCACCGAACCGCTCGTACAACGTGCGCACTGCATCTAGGTTGCCCTCACGGAAGGCAAGCGCAAGTTCAGTGTCACGTTGTACCTGGTGCGGCGGACGGAACTGCTCCATGACCGACACCAGCGTACTAGCGCGCAGCGTCGGCCTGTCGAACCGTTTCGCGCCGCTCGAGCGGGCGTAGTTGCTCACGGACCGTGATCTACCGGTAAGGGGTTCAAACGGGGTTGAGTCCGAGAGGGGAAACCCCTGGCGACGCCTCTAGGTGTCTGACCAGGTCTTTTGTAGTGGGCATGACGGGACTCGAACCCGGGACCTCTACCGTGTCATGGTAGCGCTCTAACCAACTGAGCTACACGCCCCTACGGGTTGAAAGAATACCACTTACGCACCCGCTCCCCACCCAGGCCACCAGCTTTCGACTCAGGACCGGCAGCTGGCACTACGTTCGAGATCGTGACCGAATTCGACCTTGCCCTCACCATTCTTCGCAGTGCCGCTGGCCTTACCTTGGCAGCACACGGCGTCAACAAGATCAAAGGTGGGCTTGACGGTGTGGCCAGATGGTTTGACAGCACCGGAATGCGCCCAGGCAAGGTGCACGCCCGTCTCGCTGCATTCGGAGAAATACTCGCTGGGCTCTTGCTCACTACCGGATTCCTCACGACATTTGCCTGCTTAGGTTTCGTGGGGCTGATGACAGTCGCCGCAGTCACGGTGCACGCAGAGAAGGGCTTTTTCATTCTCGATGAGGGTTGGGAGTACGTGTTTATCCTTAGCGTGATTGCCATCACGATTGGCCTACTCGGGCCAGGCGACTGGTCTCTCGACGCAGCGGTCGGTATCGACGAAGATCTTGACGGCTTTGTCGGCTTGGCAATCGCTGGTGGCGGCGGGATAGTCGCTGCAATCGGGATACTCACTGCGTTTTATCGGCCACCGAAAGCCGTCGCCGAGAGCAAGGCTTAACGATCAGTCGCTGAGGCGAATCGAAATGTCGTTCGCCATCAACCGACCAGAGCGAGTAAGCACAACACGATCTGGCTCGGTTGGATGCTCGACGACCATGTCACCCACTAATTCCAGCGTTGCCTGATCGAATGCGGAGCGCTTGACACCGTCTCGAGTACGCAACTTCAACTGCTGACCCTCGGATCGACGTTGGTCGATATCGAGCGTCTCCGACGAAGCCTCAACGGGCGCACCGGCATTCACTGCGTCGATATAACGGTCGGGGGTACGGATATTCCACCAACGGCGGCCGTCCACGTGTGAGTGCGCAGCACACCCAAAGCCGCGATAGTTCTGTTGACGCCAGTACAGAAAGTTATGTCGCGACTCATGTCCAGGCGCGGCCCAGTTCGACACCTCGTAATTGGCTAGGCCCGCCGCTGCAAGCTGTTCGTCGACGAATTCGTATTTGTCAGCCTGGTCGTCATCATCAGGGTGGCGTCCCGGCTGAGCTGCAAGCGGAGTTCCGGCCTCGACCGTCAACCCATACGCTGACACATGAGGTGGCTTGAGCGCGAGCGCACCAGCAACCGTGTCTTGCCAGCTGACCATCGACTCGCCGACCGCTCCATAGATCAAATCAAGATTGAAAGTGGGCAAGCCAACATCACGAATCGCTTCGACCGATCGAACGACATTGTCTTGATCGTGGGTCCTCCCAAGAGCGGTCAACACGTCCGCAGACATCGATTGCACGCCGACGCTTACTCGATTCACTCCCCCATCGATAAACGAGCGCAGCGTGGCTACCTCAACATCATCAGGGTTGCACTCGACGGTCACTTCTGCGTCAGGTGACCGCGGGATCGACTGAATCACAGCGGCAAGGTCATCAGGCGGCACAAGCGTCGGAGTACCACCGCCAACAAAGATCGTGTCAGCGACCGGCAAGCCTTCCTCGACGGCTCCGGCGATCTCACGACGCAGCGCTGCGAGATACGCGTCAATGAGATGGTGCCGGTCAGTCCAGGTCGCAAACGCGCAGTAATCGCACTTCGATGAGCAAAACGGAATGTGGAGATAGACGCCAAACATCAGCGATCTTGGTGCCCCATGCGGTCATGGTATGCCGCAACCGGGCAGGCTTGTCCGATTCGACGCTCTTTCAAGCCGGCCTGAAGAGCAAGTCGAGCGCCGCGAGGCGGTCCCTCACCTGGTCAACCGGCACATCGAGCATCGCTGCGATGGCACGTTCGTCATCGCCGCGAACCGTAATGACACGGCCGTTGAAGTCTTGACGCTGCACCTGGATAAAACGGAGGTACCGGGCCAGCATCTCGAAAGGCAATCCGCTCAGCTGCAAGAGCTGCGACAAGTCAATGGAGAGTTTCTCACGGTCCGTTGAAGTAATTGCCGTTGCCTCAACACCTGTCTCCACTCGTGGGAGAAGCTGCTCGGTAGGCACGTTGTAGAATTGGGCTAGCCGATCAAGGCGCGGAGCCGACAACGAACGCTCGCCCCGTTCGTAGGCGCCAAGAACGGAGGCCCTGAATTCCTGTGCCGACTGAGTTTCGACCTCCTGCAGCGACAGTCGTTTCTGCTTGCGAATCACCCGCAGTCGCTCGCCCACCTGCTGGCTGTAGGCGGGGCCATCGTCGTCGGGAATTGCCATGAATAGTCAGCCTTGGAGCGATCGTGCCCGCCGCTGATACAGCGACGTGTGTTGTTGAAACAACATAAATCTAGTTTTAATCAGAGCCGACCCCATACTTCAGCGGGAGTTTGACACACAGAGAGTGGCCGCCACGAGGGCTGCCGTTTCAGTGCGCAGCACGTTGGGACCGAGTTGCACGCGAGCGCCAGCATTGGCGAGTTCACGCGGCGACCACCCGCCCTCTGGCCCAATCGCAATAGAGGTGTCACCGACTGCGACGTTGCGACCACCAGGCTCGGCGACAACCGACGACGCCAACACGTCGAGCACAGGCACCGGTGGTTGAACCTCAGGCAACCAAACTCGGCGGCTCTGCCGGGCTGCCTCATGTGCAATGCGATTAAGCCGTTCAACCTGCTTCGCTGCGCGCTCCGCCTTCCAACGCACCACCGAACGTTCGGTGTGGAGGAGTTGCACGGTATCAACGCCAATTTCGACAGCCTTCTGGACTAACCAGTCGACTCGATCACCCTTCGGAATTGCGGTAGCGATTGTAAGCGGTGGGTGCAGTCGCCGTTTTGCCACAACGGGACCAGCAGGTTCGAGTGCAAGGGACCCCCCTGCATGGATCACCCCCGCCAGCCTCCAGCGGCCAGCGCCATCGCTAACACTGACGTACTCGCCCTCGCCCAGTCGCAGCACCCGCGTTAGGTGGTGTTCCATACTGCTTTCAAGGGCAATCACACCATCGCTATCAAGAACATCACCTGTGACGAAAATTTGTGTCGATGCCGACCGACGCTCCTCGTCCACAGTCATGAGGTCAACTGATTAAGAGAAAGCCGACTTAATTCGCGAAAACAAGCCCTCTTTGCCGTTGCCAACAACTTCGCCCCGCCCTTCCGCGTATGAGATCAGCAAAGCAACTTCGTCGTCGGTCAGCCTTGTCGGCACATCGACGCGGATGCGCGCAATGAGGTCACCACGCCCTCGGCCGTGAAGGTTCGGAACGCCACGTTGGCGGAGCACGAACTCCCGGCCCGGCTGTGTGCCTGCAGGAACAACCAGGGCTTCATCGCCGTCAAGCGTTTCGAGAGTGAGCGACGTGCCAAGCGAAGCCTGGGCGATCGAAATACCAACGTCGGTGACAATGTCGTTTCCATCGCGCTCGTACCGCTCGTGCGGCGCTACTCGAAGATGCACATAGAGATCCCCGTTACCGCCTCGGCGCGGGCCGGCGGCACCACGCCCGGTCAGCCGCAACGTCGACCCAGTGTCGACGCCCGCCGGCACGTCAACCTGATACGTCTTGTCGACGGTGACACGACCTTGGCCCCGGCATGCTGAGCAGGGAGTAGCAATGACTTCGCCAACTCCACCGCACCGGCCACACGAACTTGCCGTTACCATCTGGCCGAGCAGGCTTTGGCGTACGCGCTGAACTTGTCCCGAACCGCCGCAGTCGCTGCAGCTGACCGGCTTGGTTCCTTCGCCCGCACCGCTGCCGTCGCAGTCATCGCACCGGACCGGCAGTTTCAAATCGACGCTGACCTGGTCGCCGAACACCGCTTGTTCCAGCGTTAGGTCAGCAACAATCTCAAGGTCTTGGCCGCGTGGCGGTCCACTTGGGCCACGCTGACGAGCACCCCCGCCGCCGCTGAAGAACGCATCGAAGATGTCGCCAAGACCGCCGCCGAACATGTCCTCGCCTGATTGGCCGCCGCCGGAACCACCGCCGACACCGGCTTCACCAAACTGGTCATAACGCTGACGCTGCTGGTCATCGGAGAGCACCTGATAAGCCCGAGCAACTTCTTTGAACTGCGCTTCAGCTTCCGCATCGTCCGGGTTCGCGTCGGGATGAAGCTCGCGGGCGCGCTTTCGGTATGCCTTCTTGATTTCGTCTGCGCTCGCGCCGCGCGAGACGCCCAAGAGTTCGTAAAAGTCAGCCATGACGCCCTACATGATGCCGTGAAAAATGCAGAGCGAGACGGTCAGACTGATAGCCAACGGGGACATCAGCCTTCTTCGATGCGATGACCGAGCTGTTCGCTTACTACTTCAACCGTGGCAAGCGCTTGGGGATAGTTCATTCGGGTCGGTCCCAGCACACCGACCGAACCCAAGTGCTCGCCGTCGACTAAAACCGGCGCAACCACGACCGAGCAGGCCGACAGCGGCTCAACTCCGTGCTCAAGCCCGATAGCCACCGACATCCCGCGAGCAACAATGTCGCTGACGAGCGAAACCACAACGAACTGCTGCTCCAGGGTGTGAAGGACCGATCGGACTATTTCGACTGCATCAAACGCCTCGGCAACGGCAGCCACACCACCGGTAAACACCTGATCGCCCGCAGCCAACTCCAAGAGCCCCTGTAGGCCTGCCTGAGTCAGCCGATCGACTGATGCATCGCTAGTCGGACTGACGTGCGTGACCGCACCCAGTACCGATCCGGTTAGTCCTGCTGACAAGTGAGCCGACGCTGTTGCGAGGAGAATATCGTCGTCAAGATCATCAATTTCGATACTGACGTTTTCGACCGTGCCATTGGCAAACACGGCCACAACGGTCGCCGTAGTCGACGAAAGCGAGACAATCTGCACACGATGAACCGCAACAGCTTCCGCCTTGGGACCAACGACTACTGCAGCACTGTTCGTCAGTTCAGCAAGCAAATTCGAGGTTTGGTGCAGCATCTCTTCGAGTCGGCCGTGGGCCGCCGAAAAGAAATCACCCACCTGACGGGTCGTGGCTTTATCAAGTCGGCCAGGCGTCGTGAGGTGGTCGACGTAGTACCGGTACCCCTTATCTGTAGGGATGCGGCCCGCCGATGTGTGTGGCTGCACCAAAAAACCTTCGGACTCAAGGTGGCTCATCTCGCTTCGGACAGTTGCGGAGGAAACCTGAATGTTCTGTGCTGCTGATATGTGCGTCGAACCAACCGGCTGAGCGGTGGCGATGTACTCCTGGATTACCGCACTGAGAATTGCGGTTTTTCGGTCATCCAACATTGCAAAGGGCATCCTACTTTGCGCGCCGCTGCTCGATTTTAGCGCTCACTTATTGCTCAACGTTTTGAGTCGGCGAAGAGCCTCTTCGCGTTCAACGCCATGGTCCAACATCGGCTCGGGAGATTTTTCCACCCACCGGTCAACGTATTCGTTTCGGTTGTCATACCGCTGTTGCTGCGTCGTCGGATTAAAAACACGAAAGTATGGCGATGCATCAGTGCCTGTGCCAGCAGCCCACTGCCAGCCATGATTGTTGGACGCAATGTCACCGTCGAGCAGGTGCTGCATGAACCACCGCGCACCCCACTGCCACGGCAGGTGCAGATCCTTGACAAGAAAGCTCGCCACGATCATGCGAACCCTGTTGTGCATCCAGCCCGTCGCCAGGAGTTGACGCTGACCGGCATCAACGATGCTAAAACCGGTCTGACCTGCGGCCCACTGATCGAAGCGACGTCGCGCCGCTGCATCAGTGTCGACAGGCATTGCGTCAAACCGAGCATTGAGGTTACTCCAGGCGGTGTGGGGCTGAGTAAACAGCACGTCGGCGTAGAAGTCACGCCATGCCAGTTCGCTTGAAAACACCATTTCCCCGTCGTCTTTCGGACCTGACAGATCAAGATCAGCCAGAAGCGTGCGCGGGTGAATCGTGCCCCATTTTAGATCAGGTGACAACTGGCTGGTGCCGGCAAGCGCCGGTCGGTCACGCAAATCGCTGTAGGCACTCACACCTGATCGCAGCGTGCCATCGGCGGCAGAGGCAGCCTCACGAAACGATCCCCAACGATCAAGAGCGGCAGCCTCGCCAACAGACGGCAGATCGCATCCCGGCTCCGGCGGGACAGAGATCGGATGACAGTATTTTTCCAATTCCGACGCTGGCGCCCAGTCCATGTCATCGCCAGGATCCGGGGCCGGGGCCTCCACACCAGTCTGTCGCCAGATCTTCGAGAATGGAGTAAATACCTTGTATGGAGTTCCATCTCCCTTTCGCACTCGACCAGGGTCGACGGCATATGGCGAACCGACGCCCACGAGCGACCGGCCCTGTTCGGCCAGCGCTCCCCCCACAGCCGTATCGCGTTGCCGGCCGTAGGGCGCATAGTCCCGGCTCACGTACACGGAGTTCGCATCGAACGCTGCAGCCATTGCCGGAACCTCGGCAACCGGATCGCCACATCGGATTAGCAACCGAGACCCGAACCGGACGCGAATCTGTTCGTCGAGATCGTTCAGGATCCCATGGAGCAGGGCGCGCCGAGGGGCTCCGGTACGAGCGAAGCCCGGGTCAATGACAAAGAGCGGCACCACGGTCTGGTTGTCGGATCCCGCTGCAAGCAAGGCCGGAAGGTCGCCGATCCGAAGATCTCGGCGGAACCACATCAGCGAGCTCTTGGTCACTTCCATTGTTTACAGCGTCCACAGACACGACGTCGCTTTTAACTGCTGATCACCCGACGCCACCACGAATTCCGGAAGACACCGTGCGGGTCAAGACGGACGGTCATCTCAACGAAATCATCAAACATTTCGTAAGCCGTCGATGGATCGAAGAGCGTGGCATCGAAGAATTTTCCCCAATGCGGTCGGGGCGCAAAGGGTTCGAGCGCCTGCTGCACGGTTCGAACCACGCCATCGTTGTTCCCGGCCAACCACGTGAAGTGAAAACCAACCGATGCGCGCTGATAGTGCGGGCTCATCCACATCTCGTCTGCTGCTATTGCGCGGACCTCGGCAACCATCAAGCGGTCAGAGAAGTCGGCAGAGACGCGACGAAGCGCATCAAACGCCGCGTCGCCGTCCTCAGCGTCGACAAAAAATTCGGACTGAATTTCGTTGCCTGAACTCGGAGTAAAGCCCATCCGAAAGTGCGGCAGACGCTCGCTCCACAAGCCGGGCTCACCCAATTGTCGGGTACACGACGACGCGTCGAGACCTGGGACGGGGTGGTGTTGAATCGTTGCGGCCGGTGCATCAAGGAAAGTAGACCGGGGCGACATCGATTGGTCGCTTCCGTCGGTACGACGTTTGATCCACACCTGCCCGACCTGGCCCCTCACCGAACCGGCAAACGTTGTGAAGATACTCACGCTGTACGCGGCATTTAAAATCATGCCGAGTTGATCAACAACGAGGTCGAGTGGCAAATCGTTGTACACGTGTTGCGCAATTTCATAGTCGAAGTCGACATCGAGCGTGACTGTGGTGATTACGCCGAGAGCGCCGAGCGCCACCACCATGCCCTCAAAGTCGGGCGTCTGTCGATCGATGCTGATGATCTCGCCAGACGATGCAATGAACTCAAGCCCCACGACGGACGTCGCAAGATTTCCGTGCGCTGCACCGGACCCGTGAGTCCCTGTTGAGATCGCACCGGCGACCGAGATGTGGGGCAAGGACGCCAAGTTCCGTAGCGCAGCCCCATGAGGCCGCAGCGAACGAGCCACATCCGCGTACGACGCTGTGCCAGAAACGGCGATCGACCGTGCATCAGCATTGAACTCCGGTGGTCGGCCGATGCTGCTTAGGTCGATCAAATCAACCGCATCAGCGATGTCAGTGAACGAGTGTCGGGAACCGATGCCACGCACGCTGTGGGACTCACGCACTATTGACGCCGCCTCGTCAACGGTTCGCGGCCGATGAATCATTCCGGCATAACGATGGTTGCCAGCCCAATTGATTTCGCTTGGCGTAGACAGATCCCTAGTCATTACTCTTCACCATTTCCAATTCAGCTGCGCTCGTCGATCATCGAGCGATGGCTTTCTCTGCACCTCGCGGCGCCGTCGCCAGCCAGTAAACGCTCGCACCTGCAACGGCCAACAGACTGATCACACTGCCGTAGCCGAGTGCCCATTCCACGCTGGCCCGATCGGCGATAACACCGGTGATAGGTCCGCCAATCGGGGTTGAACCTAGGAACACGACTGCTTGGAGCGCCATCAGGCGTCCGCGCATGTCGTCGGGGCTCTCTTGCTGCATGATCGCGTTAGCTGCGGTAATGAAGCCTGATGCCCCAAGGCCCATCGGAATTGCCCACAGAAACGCCACCCAAATGTTGGGTGCCCATGCAATTCCAATCGCAGTAACGGACAGAACGATCGCATTGCCGAAGTACCAGCGCAAACTCACGTGGCGCAGACGCGCCGTGAGAAGCGCCCCGGTCAGCGAACCGATCGACATCACGCCGAGGACGTAGCCAAAGGACTGATCTCCCCCCCACCTCAGATCAGCGAGTTTCGGAAAGACCACCTGCTGGTTAAACGCAAAGGTAGATACAACGAGCAACACCACAAACAGCACGAAAAGGTTGCGCCTGCCAACGATGAAGCGCAGTGCGTCCCGCACGGGCTGACCACCCCTGGGCCGAGGCGGGGAGGAATACATTTCATTGGCTCTCAGTGCTATCAGCGCAAAAATTATGGCCGAAAATGTTGCAGCATTCAATAGAAAACACACGCCGGTGCTGAAGACTCCAACGAGCACCGCTCCGATCGCCGGGCCGACAATACGTGACGATGTCATCACTGCGGTATTCAGCGATGTGGCGTTGGTGATCTCCTCGGGCGGCACAAGTTCAGTGACGAGGCTGCGCCGGGCAGGATTGTCGAACGCGTTGGCTACACCGAGCGCCAACGACATCGCGTACACCAGCGGCAGATTGATTAGTCCCGTCACGTCGAGCAGACCGATGGTGATGGCCTGGGCAGCCATCATCGACTGAGTAACGATCGCCATCTTACGTTTGTCCATTACATCGGCGATCGATCCTGCCCACGCACCGAGGAACAACATCGGGAGAAACTGCAGGCCGATGCTGATGCTCACCGACGTCGATTCACCGGTGAGCCGAAACACCAGAAGTGACATCACCGTGAGTTGCATCCAAGTGCCCACATTCGAAACAAGAAGCCCTCCGAAAAAGAGCCGCACGTTTCGGTACTTCAGTGAACGAAACGTGGTGGCACCGAATCGAGACCGTTCGATCGATGAACCGCTGGCAGGCCGCTGCGACGATCGCGATGCCATCGGATCACGAGGATCAGTTGGTAACGAGCTCACAATATGAATCGATAGCACGCACCCCGGACTCTTAACGATGCGGTAAAGACACGCCGCTGTCTCGTCGCCGGTTAATCGTCGAGCTTGAGCGCGTCGATGAAGACATCGCCAGGCACTTCGACCCGACCGATCGACTTCATCTTCTTCTTTCCCTCTTTCTGCTTTTCAAGCAGCTTGCGCTTACGCGTGATATCGCCTCCGTAACACTTAGCCGTGACGTCTTTGCGCTTGGCTTTCACCGTTTCGCGACTGATGATCTTGCCGCCGATTGCTGACTGGATCGGCACATCAAACATCTGGCGCGGGATGAGCTCTTTGAGCTTCTCGCACATACGGCTGCCGTAGGCGTAGGCCTTATCACGATGCACGATCGTGCTAAAAGCATCGGCCGGGATCGCGTTCAGTAGCAGGTCGACCTTGACCAAATTGCTCTTGCGATAACCCGCAAGTTCGTAGTCGAGGCTGGCGTAACCCTTCGTCCGCGACTTCATCTGATCAAAGAAATCGACAACCACCTCGGCAAGCGGCACCTCGTAGACCAGTTCCACCCTCTCAGGCGAGATGTACTCCATTTTCTTCATCTCACCCCGGCGAGTCTGGCAGAGGTCCATCAACGGACCCGTGTAGTCAGTTGGCGTGATAATCGAGAGCTTAAAAAACGGTTCCTCGACGAAGTCAATGCTCTGCGCTTCGGGCAGATCAGCTGGGTTGTCAACCTTGATTTGCGTACCGTTGGTCTTAGTTACGAGGTACTCGACGCTCGGGGCGGTGGCGATAAGTGCGAGGTCGAACTCGCGCTCGAGACGTTCCTTAACAATCTCCATATGAAGCAGCCCTAGGAATCCACATCGGAAACCGAAGCCGAGCGCGCCCGACGACTCAGGCGTGTACGTGAT
>PASB01000036.1 GCA_002711735.1 Ilumatobacter sp. | reverse complement strand
GTCACCGTGATCATTGCCATCATCTCGAGCGTGGCGGGCTTAAGCACCTTGACCCCCGGCGTCTCTAAGTCCAGTGAGTTGAGAATCCTGACGAGGTCGGTCGGCGCAGCAAGCCATGCACCTGCACCAGCGAGCACCTCCATGTAGTTCCGACCCTCGCCGGATTTGTGTTCGACATCACCGGGCTCGATGTCAAATGTGCCAGCTGTGCGCATCGATGTGATCGCTAGCGGATCCAGGACCTCTTCCTGCACAACTTGCTCATACGGCGAGCCAGTCACCTGCTCAATCAGAAGACCGAGCACACAAAAGTTCATATTGCTGTACTGAAACATCGTGCCAGCGACCGACTGAAGCGAACGCCGGAAGCCAGCTCGCGCTGCATCCGGACACGATGCGGCTTCGTTACGGAAAAATAGATTCTCGTACCGTGGAAAGCCTGAGCGATGCGTCAACAGGTGACGAAGAGTTATTGCTTCAGTCCCTCCGGTCGGGCTCGACACATCGAGCCCCGTTGCGAGCAACGACCCAACGGGTGCGTCGAGCTCAAGCACTCCGTCCTCGACAAGTTTGAGGGCAGCGACAGCGAGGATCGTCTTACTAATACTTGCAACACGAAACCGGTCGGAGGGTTTCGCCACCTCGCCGGCGATCCGATGACCATACGCTGCGCTGTGCTGGAGCTCGCCGTTGCGGAGTACAGCGACGGACGCTGCCACCGAGCCTCCGCGAATGAATGTGGCTTCAAGGTACTGATCCACTGCTGCCCAGCCGCTCAACGGCGCAACGCTGCCCGCCGGCCTTGCCGCATCCGTCGTTGCAGCAACACTTGATATCGACGTCGTAGACGTGGTCGCCGGCCTTCTCGATGTCGGAACCGTCGTTGTACTGGGCACCAACGTCAGGGTCGTCGTCACCTCAACCAAAGCTGGATCAGAACCCGACTGGACTTCCGTGGTTGCACACGAGGAGGCGGCGACCGAAAGGCAGACGAAGACAGTGCCAGCGAGTTGCATAAGTCGTCGACTCCGCTTCTGTTGCACTTGCCTATGATGGCCGACCTCACGGCGCACCAGACGGCAACGCCGCACATCCTCGTTAGGGCTCGACAACGCAGCTCTCACCGGACCGGTTCGCACACGTCTCACTACGCCCCTCTAACTTTCACGGAAATTGGTGGCATTACCGACTCGTGATCTCCATCATGATTCCTGTGAGGTCGGAGTCGGAGCAAAATTAGCCGGCGTCACACCAACCTGGCCGTGGTGCTGACGCCGCTCAGCCCGGGCCCACCTCGGAGCTAACAGGGGTTGAGGATCAAGTCTGGTCAAGCACGGCACGAGCCACGATGTCTGTACCAAATGCTGTCAAAATCGCGAGATACAACAAGCCAGTGGCAGCCATCACGGCTGAGTAGTACCGCTCTTTCAACGCCGCCTTGGTCACCGCCACCAGAATGATTGTCGTGAGCGCGCACATTGCCCACATCCACCCCAGTAAGCCGCCCCAGCCATCGTCAACAGCACCGGTCCAAACGCTGACCATCCCGGTCGGCAGCAAGAGAGCAGCAACTTCGAGCGGCCACAACCAGGCCAACGCAGTGACCATCTCGTTGAGCAACCTACGAGGCAAGCCGGGCTGCGTGAGATACCAATGGCCAAGGAGCATGCCGTCGCTGATCGCACCAATGAAGGCCGCGCCGATCAACGTGCGCAACAACGCGACGATCACAGTCCACGTCGACGAGTCAGCTGCTGCATCGATCGACGCTGCGATGAGACCAACACAGCCGACAACGGCGGGCACGAGGTCTAGTACCGGGTTGAACTCGGGGCCCGTTCGTGACGTTGCTTTGTCAGCCGTCCGTTCGATGCCTGTCATCTCGGCAACTCGCTCAGACCGGCGGTCAAATTCGGCGTCATAACCACTGACGCCTGCGTTTTTACGGATAATGGAGACGGCCAAAGCAAACAAGCACCCTGCGGCGACCATTGCCGATGACGCCTCCCGGATTGGGTTGGTACCAAACGCCAACCCTGTGGCGAGCGCCCCCAAGGCAAAGCAGAAGTAGACGCTCCGTAACAACCAGCCGTACCCGATAGAGATGATTCTGCGACGGGTAGTGAACCAGCAGAACAGCATTCCGCCCGCCGCCCATTGCAGCAGCACGGTTGCAGCGTCGAGACGGATCACGATTCGGGAGGGTAACGGCGTACGATGATCTCGCCATGGCCACTCCTCCACCCAAGGGCCCACGTCACGTTCGTGACTTCGCACGCTCAGCCTTCGTGGCCCTGGCGCTCGCAGCAACTATCACCGGCTGCTTTACAGGCGAGCGGCCTCGCTTCGGTTGCGCTCCCGGAGAATCGACGGGACGAATCGAGATCGATGAGGTGCTGAACCGCTTCGAGTGTGTCGCAACTTCGACGTTCACAGCGGATTACACCGTTCTGACCCGACTGGGAGACATCGATTCTGCTGCCACGGTCGTCCAAGCGTCATCGGGTCGACGGTCGATCACGATCAACAACGTCCGATTTATCTACGACAACGGAAGAACACTCACGTGCGACCTCGTCAGCGAAACGTGTGAAGCAGTAATCAACGAGGCGCGTACGAGTGACTTACTACTGACCAGCGAGTTTTACGCCCAGTCGATGGCCAGCCGCTTACGAGTCGACGCAGAGCGGCGCATCGGTGACCCGGTCGCATCAAACGTCGTGCTAGGCGGCCAACCAGCACTGTGCGTAGCCGTACCGGTCACAGGAGGCACGAAGACCTACTGCGCACTCGAATCAGGGGCACTCGCTCGTTTCGACGGGAGCGACCTGTTGGTCGAGCTGACCTCCTACTCCTCCACTCCGGACGAAGCAGCATTCGGCACCTAGCCAAACAGCCGGGCCGCATCGCCGCCTACACAACGGCACACAGGCCGACTCAGGCGTCGACAGAGACAAGACGATGGTCAGAATTGTTGAAGCGCTCGGGACCGGCTTCGGTCGCCGCAGCAATATCTTCGAGCCGCATTCCCCACTTTCCCGGGATGTAGATCCCTGGTTCGACGCTGAACGCGTGTCCAGCTTCGAGGGGACGCTTGTTGCCTTCGACAATGTACGGGTCCTCGTGCGCCTCGAGCCCGATGCCGTGACCGGTGCGGTGGATGAAGTAGTCGCCATAGCCGGCATCGTCGATCACCGTCCGGCATGCGCGATCAACATCTTCACATGCTGTCCCTATAGTCGCCGCAGCAACACCCGCTGCCTGCGACTCAAACAGCACGTCATACGCCTCAGCAACGTCGGCCGGAATGTCTCCAGTGAATACGCATCGTGTTGTGTCTGAGCAGTAGCCGTTCATTGTGCCGCCGAAGTCAGTGAGCACAATTTCCCCTGGCTGGATGACACGGTCACCTGGGTGATGGTGTGGGCTCGCCGCATTCTCACCAGCAGCAACAATGGCAAAATTGACAAGCTGGTGGCCCTCTTCAATAATGCGACGTCCGAGATAAGACGACACCTCGGCTTCGGTACGACCAATCAGCGGGATTTCACCGCGCTGGAGTTCGCCGGCAATCTTGTCGACAGCAGCGCCGGCAGCGGCCAGCGCGTCAAGCTCCGCACGGTCCTTGCTCATCCTGAGAGGACCAACCACATCAACAGCTCGTGTGAACTGAGTATTCGGTAGGTGCGGCAACAGTTCGACGAGGAATCGCGACCACATCTGATCACCGACTGCGATGCGCTTCGCACCCGATGCCAAGCGACCGACAATGTCCGTCGGATCTTCGGTCTCAGACCACGGCAGCAGGTCAAACACGCCAGGTTGCGGCACTACGCGAGCAGCCTCGAGGCCAGGAACCAGCAACGCTGGGTCACCGTCACGCTGCACCACGAGCATCGTCAATCGTTCGAGCGGCATTGCGGTGTACCCCGTCATGTAAGGCAAGTCATGACCGACCGAGAGCATGACCGCATCAACCTGCTGGTCCGCCATTGCCGCACGAACTCGTGCAAGTCGATCTAGATAGACGGATGTATCAAGTGCTGCGTTTCTCACCGGCTCAGTCTGCCAGCCGTTTCGTTCAGGTGAATAACCGAGAAACTCGTGATTTCACCTGACCGACGCAGCGTTTCCGTCGTTAGCTTGGCCCCATGAACACGCCAGACCTCAGCGATGCAGCCCCCGCTTCTGTAGCCGACCACATCGACTTGTACTGGCGTCCGGGCTGCGGCTTCTGCACAAGCCTGCGCCGCGGCTTGGACAAACTCGCCATCGAACGAGTCGAGCACAACATCTGGGACAACCCGAACGCTGCTGCGACAGTTCGCCACCATGCAAACGGAAACGAAATCGTCCCGACAGTCGTCATCGGCGGCCAGAGCCTGGTTAATCCGTCCGCCAAACAACTGCTGGCGTTTCTTGCATCGCAAGCCCCACACCTCCTCCCCGCTGATCAGGACAAAATCGAGGAATCCAGCAACGAGGCAGACCAAATCGTCGATCGCGTGCTGGACGACTAACCGACTCTCGGCACAGCGCATCTCATGCAGCGACAACTAACCTGACGTGATGACGACTCCCGATTCTTCCTGGGACCCTGGCGACATGGCCATAGCGCCATCGATTCTCGATCTCATCGGCAAGACGCCGATGGTCCGCATGAAACGGGTGAGCGAAGAGCACGGCGTCAAGTGCACGCTGGCGATGAAACATGAAGTGACCAACCCCGGCGGCTCCTCAAAGGACCGTCCGGCCCTCGAGATGATCTTGGCGGCCGAAGCGAGCGGTGAACTCCTACCTGGAGGCACGATCGTTGAACCAACATCTGGCAATACCGGAGTGGGCCTGGCAATCGTCGCAGCTCAGCGGGGTTACAAGTGCGTATTTGTCATGACAAACAAGGCAGGCAAAGAAAAGGTCGACCTACTTCGAGCGTACGGCGCCGAAGTAGTGGTGTGTGACGTCGCTGTTGCCCCTGAGGACCCCAACAGCTATTACTCGGTTGCCGAACGACTCACTCAAGAGCGCGGCGCTTACCGACCCAACCAGTACGCGAACCCAAATAACGCGATCGCCCACACAAAGACCACGGGACCCGAGATCTGGGAGCAGACCGCTGGACGCATCACGCATTTCGTTGCAGGAGCAGGCACGTGTGGTTCAATCACCGGCACGGGGCGATTTCTCAAACAGATGAACCCAGACATCAAGCTGATCGTCGCTGACCCGGACACTTCAGTGTTCTCTGGTGGGTCCGGACGGCCGTATCTCGTCGAAGGCGTGGGCGAGGACTTCTACCCAGCTGCCTACGACGGCGACCTCTGGGACGAAGTCATTCCGATCAGCGACGAAGAGAGTTTTCTGACCGCTCGCTACGTCAGCGAATCTGAAGGAATTCTGATCGGAGGCTCCGGCGGTACGGCAGTCGCTGCGGCGCTCAAGGTCGCTAAAGAAGCTGATGACGACGCTGTAGTAGTTGTGTTCAACCCTGATTCTGGGAGGGGCTATCTCTCAACGGTCTTTAACGAGAGCTGGATGATGAACTTTGGGTTTATCAAAGAGTGCGAGCAATGCGTCGGAGCTGTTCTTGACACCCGCAACGCCTCGATCGAAAATCTCCTGTATGTCAACCCGACGGCACCGGTCAGCGAGGCGATTGAGATCATGCGCGCCCACGGCGTCAGCCAGCTCCCCGTATGCAAGAACACCCCGCCCTTTGCGAACGCCGAGGTATCGGGCTCAGTTGATGAACTCGAATTGATGGACGTCATCCACCGCGATCCCGGAGCGATGAACGTCGAGGTCGAAAAGATTATGGGAGCCAAGCTCCCAACGATCGGTGTCGGCCAAAAGGTCGAACTCGCCGTGGAGATGCTCGAAAACGCTCCAGCCCTGCTGGTGCTCTCAGGCGGCCGGCCACTCAGCGTTCTCACCCGCACCGACCTGCTCTCCTACTTCACCGCCATTGCAGAGGACGCCTCCGGACGTGACTGATCAATCCCCAAACGACACCGAAAAACTGACCGACCTGTCGGCAGGCTTCTCCACCCGAGCTATCCACGCCGGCCAGGAGCCCGACCCAGCCACGGGTGCCGTCGTCGTCCCAATCTCGCTATCAACCACCTTTGCCCAAGACGGCGTCGGCAACCATAAGGGATACGAGTACTCGCGGTCAGGCAACCCGACACGGACTGCCGTCGAAACACAGATTGCATCGCTCGAGCAAGCCCGCCACGGCCTTTCCTTCGCCAGCGGCCTTGCTGCTGAGGACAACATCCTGCGTCTTCTCACCGTCGCACCCGAAGGTAGCGGCAAGCGTGTTCTGCTCGGCAACGACGCCTACGGCGGCACATTCCGCCTCATCGCGAAAGTCTGGGGCCCAATGGGCTACCCGTGGACTGCCGTCGACCTCACCGACCTTGACGCGCTGCGAGCCAACTGGCCCCACGACACAGGCATGATCTGGTTGGAGACTCCGACCAACCCACTCCTGACTTGCTTCGACATTGAGGCCATTGCTTCGATCGGCCACGAACGTGGAGCGATCGTCGTTGTTGACAACACCTTTGCCACCCCGTACTTGCAGCAACCGATCACGCTGGGCGCCGATCTAGTCGTGCACTCAGCAACCAAGTACCTCGGTGGCCACAGCGATGTGGTCGGCGGTTTCGTCGCCACCTCGAACGATGAGCTCGCCGAGAAGATCGGCTTCACCCAAAACGCCGCCGGCGCCGTGCCTTCGCCGTTCGACAGCTACATGCTGCTCCGCGGCGTTAAAACGCTCGCTGTGCGCATGGATCGCCATTGCGAGAACGCGCGAGCAATCGTCGACCTGCTCATCGACCATCCTGCCATCGAACGCGTGCAGTATCCGCAGCTCCCGGATCACCCCGGCCATGCCGCAGCGGCCAAGCAGATGAGGGACTTTGGTGGCATGGTGTCATTCCAGGTCAAGGCGGGAAAAGACGCTGCCATGCGCGTCGCCGACGCCACCGCGATCTTCACTCTCGCTGAGTCCCTAGGTGCGGTAGAAAGTCTTATCGAGCATCCGGGTGCGATGACTCACATGTCCGCAGCCGGCTCCCCTCTCGAGGTGCCAGATAACCTCGTGCGACTTTCGGTCGGCATCGAAGACAAATCCGATCTCGTCGACGACCTCGCTACTGCGCTCGACACCATCTGAAACACGCAAGGGTTTTGGTGTCACCGCTGACGGCGGCTAACTCAACAACGTTCCCTAAGTCTTCATCAAATCGGCCAGCGAGATCGCTGGGAAGCTTCAGAAATATCGGGTGCGTTGGAGCGCCAACTAGTTCGCCGCTTGCGAGCTCGTCCCCATCATCGACACCTACCACTCGGCCTCTCCCCGAGCGGTTCGGCTCTTCAAACTCAGTCCGTTGCACTCCGAAGTGGGCGAACTGCGGTGGGTTAGGAGCTGAGGAAAAGTTGATAGGCCGGATTGTCTGACTCATTCCAAAAGCGGTAGCCAAGCGTCTTGAGGAACTCATCAAACGCCAAGCTGTCGCTCGGCGGCACCTGCATCCCAACCAACACGCGAGCAAGATCGGCGCCGTGGTTGCGGTAGTGAAACAGCGAAATGTTCCAGGCCGGGTTCATCGATGTCAAGAACCTGAGCAGCGCACCGGGACGCTCCGGAAACTCGAACCGATAGAGCACCTCATGCGATGCATGTGCCGACTTCCCACCGACTAGGTGGCGAACGTGCGCCTTGGCTAACTCGTCGCCCGTGAGATCAATTGCAGCAAAACCTGCCGCACTGAACACATCAGCGAGCTCTGCCGATGCGTCGTGCGACGATGCCGCAATTCCGACGAACACATGCGCTACGGCCTCATCGCTGATCCGGTAGTTGAACTCCGTGACATCACGTGAACCAACGACGTCACAAAATCGTCGAAAGCTGCCTGGCTGTTCCGGAATCGTCACTGCGAAAATTACTTCGCTCTGCTCTCCGTAGTCGGCTCTCTCTGCGACAAACCTAAGGCGGGTGAAGTTCATGTTTGCACCGCAGGCAACTGCAACGAGCGTCTCATCGGCGGCTTCAGTGGTCTGCACGTACTTTTTGAGCCCAGCTATTGCTAAGGCGCCAGCGGGTTCGAGTAGCGACCGAGTGTCAGTGAACGCATCCTTGATCGCAGCGCAGGTCTCATCGGTGCTGACCAGCACTATCTCGTCGACATACTGTTGCGCCAAACGGAAGGTCTCATCACCGACCCGCTTGACCGCTGTGCCGTCGGAGAACAGGCCGACCTCGGCGAGCTTCACGATCTGGCCGGCTCGCAGCGATTCGGCCATTGCCGTCGACTCGTCGTGCTGCACCCCAATGATCTTGGTGTCAGGCCGCAACTCTTTGACATACGCAGAGATCCCCGCAATCAGTCCACCCCCGCCGATTGCAACAAAGATGGCGTCAATCGGTTGGCCGTGCTGACGCAGGATCTCCATGCCGATAGTGCCTTGGCCCGCAATGACATAGGGGTCATCAAACGGGTGCACGAGCGTAAGTCCACGCTGCTCTTGAAGCTCAAGCGCATGATGGAAGGCCTCGTCATAACTTTCACCGTAGAGCACCACTTCGGCTCCCCGATGACGCACAGCGTCAACCTTCACCGACGGTGCGGTCGAAGGCATCACGATGACTGCGTCACACCCGAGTCGACTGGCAGCCAGCGCCACGCCCTGGGCATGATTGCCCGACGAGCACGCAATGACGCCACGTTGACGTTCCTCAGGTGCGAGGTTTGCCATCTTGTTATACGCCCCGCGGATCTTGAAAGAGAAGACCTCTTGCATGTCCTCCCGCTTCAGCAACACGTCATTGCCGAGGCGGCGTGACAGCGCAGGCGCATCATCGAGCGGCGTCTCGACAGCGACGTCGTAGACCTGGGCGTTCAGGATCATGCGGAGGTAGTCAGGTTCAGTCATTTCCTGCCCAGTCTTGCTGCTCCGCCGACCGCTCTGCGTCACGCTAGGCCAATGGCCGAAAATCAGGTAGACCATGCTCATGACCGACGAGCTCACCCCCACCACTCAGCCAAGCCAGGTCAGCCCCAGCGCACCCCTCAATCGGCCGATCGTCATCGCCGCAAATCGCCTTCCAGTCATGCGAGACGACAACACAGAGTCCGGTTGGACCGCTAGCCCAGGTGGTTTGGTCCGAGCCCTGCTCCCCATGCTGCGGTCGTCTGGTGGTACTTGGGTTGGCTGGACCGGAGAACCCGACGACAACGCTGAACCATTCAGCGTGGATGGCGTTGACCTTCACCCGGTTCCCATTAGTGCCGAAGAAGTTTTGCTCTACTACGAGGGAGTCTCAAACGATGGACTCTGGCCGCTCTATCACGATGCCCTTCGAGAGTCGACTTATGACAGCCTGCAATGGAACGCCTATCGCAACGTCAACGAGCGCTTTGCCTCGACACTGGCCGACATCGCACCGGCGAACGCAATCGTGTGGATTCATGACTACCACCTGCAACTCGTGCCAGCAATCCTGCGCCGGCTACGCCCTGATCTCACCATCGGCTTTTTTCTGCATATCCCGTTCCCTCCGTACGAGCTGTTCTCACGTTTGCCGTGGCGCAACGAAATCATCGAAGGACTGCTCGGCTGCGATCTTGTCGGATTTCAACGTCCAATGGGCGCTGCGAACTTCGCCGCCTGCGCGCAGCAACTACTCGAGGTCGAAGAGCACAACGGGGTTATCAAACTCCCCACACATCACGCGTCAGTCGGCGTATTTCCAATTTCGATCGACTTTGCCGAAGTCGAAGAAATGGCCGCTGGCCGCGCCACCCGAAAGCTCACCAGCCAAATCCGCGCTCGACTCGGCGACCCTGAGGTGATTCTGCTCGGCGTTGACCGCCTCGACTACACGAAGGGCATCGGGCTTCGTCTACGCGCTTTCGATGCCCTCCTTGAGTCCGGGGAAATTGACCCAGAGCGATGTGTGATGGTGCAGGTTGCCACGCCCACTCGCGAAGCTGTTGAGCACTACCAGGACGAACGCCGCGAAATCGAGCAGCTTGTCGGCGAAATCAACGGGCGGTTTAGCCGAATCGGGCTTCCTGTCATCCACTACCTGTATCAAACTCTGTCGTACGACGAGCTGATTGCGCTTTACCGGGCCGGTGACGTCATGCTGGTCACTCCATTCCGTGACGGTATGAACCTCGTCGCCAAGGAGTACGCCGCAGCGCACATCGATGGCGACGGCGTCCTCGTATTGTCCGAGTTCGCTGGAGCTGCTGATGAACTGACCGACGCAGTTCTTGTCAATCCCCACGACGATCGAGCTCTCCAGCGAGCGATCGTCACAGCCGTCGAAATGCATCGTCACGAGCGGCGGCAGCGCATGAGTGGTTTACGACAACAGGTGCAACGCATGGACGTCCAGGGATGGGCCGACCGTTTCCTTGCCAATCTCGTGGCCCCAAATTCCAGGTCATGACGACGAAACAACCAACCCCCGACAGAGATAATGGAACTGCCAGGACCCTGCGCTTCGACGATGCTGTCGAGCTCGCTCAGTGCGTCGTTGCGGCGCCCCGGCCGATCCTGATCGGTCTGGACCTCGACGGAGTGCTTTCACCGCTCGTCGACCATGCTGATGATGCACGGCTACTCGACGGTGTAGCGGAAGCGATCGAGCAGCTCGACACATTTAAAGACGTCGCAGTATCGGTGGTCTCTGGCAGAGCACTCACGAGTATGCGGACATTCGGGTTGCCCTCCCACGTCCACCTGATTGGCAGCCACGGTATCGAAGTGGCCAACACGCCAATGCTTCCGCTGACGGACGAAGAGCACACTCGGCTCTCCACGTTGCGGATGCTTGCGCAGGAGGCCGCCGCAATGGCAGGACCCGGTGCCTGGGTCGAAACGAAATTCGCAAGCGTCGCCATCCACGTGCGGACCGCCAATCCCGACACGTCGCACTGGGCTCTTGCCAACCTCAAGCAGCAGACCACTGCCGTTGACGGTGCATCATGCAAACCCGGTAGCAATGTGCTCGAACTCTTCGCTCGTCACACCAGCAAGGGCGCCGCCGTGGTCCAACTTCGTCAGACCATTAACGCCAACACCGTGGTTTTCATCGGCGATGACGTCACCGACGAAGAAGCCTTCGCAGTGCTTCGCGGCAACGACATCTCGATCAAAGTCGGAACCGCACCGACCATCGCTCAACACCGCCTCTCTGACCCGCACGCTGTGCTTCGCTGGCTGACTGCACTCGCCAGCGGATTCTGAGCATCTTGAGCCGCTCGTTCAGAAAAGACTGGTCTGGCCCGCCGGTGGCGTCCGACGGATTGCGGTCCACGGGTTGTAGTTGTCCATAAAGACCCAGCTGCGGCGATGGACAGCTGATGGGCCGTACCCTTGGATTGCTGCCTTGTGGACCTGGCAGGGGTAGCCCTTGTTCGTATCGAAGGACCAATGCGGATACGACTCGGCCAACTCGCACATCAAGCGGTCGCGCACCACCTTGGCAAGGACGCTGGCCGTGGCAACGCTCAGGCAGCGTAGGTCTGCTTTCACGGCCAACTCGACGTTGGCCACCGACGGGGACACGAAGTCCCACTTCCCGTCAGTGATAGCAACATCAGGAGTCACCGTCAGGGACTCTATGGCTCGACGCGTTGCGAGTTTCTGCGCAGCTGACATGCCCAGGCGGTCACACTCCTCTTGACTTGCTGCGCCAACGGCCCAACTCACACACCATTCAGCAATTTTTGGAAATAACGCCTCGCGTTCTCGTTCGGTCAATAGTTTTGAGTCGCGGATACCGTTAATGCGGGTGTCGCGCGGCACGATCGCTGCGCCCACCATCAGCGGCCCAGCCCATGACCCCCGACCGACTTCGTCGATGCCAACGACCACGTCGTAGCCGCGAGCCCACATCTTTTTTTCAATTGCACGCGTCGGCGCTCGCTTTTTTGAGCTCTTAGAGAGAGTGGCCATTACTACGCATCTTGCCAGCTTTAACCAGCATGCCCTACCGGCGCAAGGCTGTTGTCGTCTATGAAAAGCTTGTCGAGTCTGGATCTGCGTCAGAGCAGATACTGCTCAGGTCCAGTGAGGCCCCCTCTGTTGCTGGCTGCGACTCTGGAAGAGCTGGAGCAACCTGCGGCGTTATAGACAGTTGACCGGCAGATACCTGTAGGTTCGCCGCTCGCGCCGAGCGCGGTGCGTCCCATAAGCTTTCGCCCGTTCGGCTCTCAGATGACCATGCAGAATCGATAGACGCCGCCGTGAGCCGCTGTGCATCTCCTGTCTGTTCCCAAAGCACCGCCGGGCGCTCGCCGTGCCAGCGCACTGCGATCGATACTGTCGATGTCGATGACGTTGGGATCCCGTGCAGTTCGAAGTTCACCCCGAGCCATGCAGACGGCATGCCCATGGGCAGTAGGTCGCAGCCACTGACGAGGCAGAGTTCAACCGAGGCTACAAAACGTCCAGCAGATAACCCGCGCTCTAGCTCGGAGAATGGTTTCAGTTCCGGAGCGGGGATACGGCCGGACACTCGATCTCTCATGTTTGAGATATCACGAGCGGCGCGTCGGTCGCCAGCAAGGACAGCTATACGGTGAGCGGCTCCAAGCGCTGCGGGAAGCTGTGGATCGTCACCGCGGGCGACGGCTTCTAACGGCCTAACGATCTCGGCAAGCCACGGTTGAGCTTCATCTCCGCAACGCACGAGTTCCCCGACGTCAAGAACAAAGCCGATTGGGTCGTCATCAGCGCTGACAGGACCCGCAAGCATTAGGTCGCATCGCGCAGCAGTGACGGCGGCGGCAAGACCCACGTCCGGCAGATCGATCCGACTTGCCCGGTCGGTCAGCGCTACCCATCCATCGGCGACCGTCGCGCCGCTGGGCAGGCTGGCAAGCGAGACTGCGTGAGGGTCGACCCCGGCTGGAAGCGGCCCATGAGGAATCGCCACCCGGATCGACGTGTGGTGTGCGACCGGCATGGTGATTGCATCATCCGGAAGCTCGATGCCCTGAATCTGCACATCGCTTGGTGATCTTTCAGTGAGAACACTCCGACCGAAGAATGCGACCGCAAACGGTAGGGGCGAGTCATTCTCGATCTCGATCACTGTGAGCCCACCCCGATCAGCAACACACCAGACCCGTTGCACTGCATCACCATCTGGGATACGCACACGCGTCTCAATCACTGGCGTGCCGTCGAAGCGGCGCTGTCGGACTGCTGCTTCTTTGGATGGCAGGTGCCAGCGATCATCGGCAGCAACCGCCCAGTCAAGCGGCACTAATCGCTCCTCAGCCCAAGGGGTCACTGCACCCCATGCCGAGACAGACCCTCGCCATTGCTGGCCAGTTACGCCGACCGTGATCCCAGCATGATCGGTCGAGATCCGTTCTACAGCATGTGTGACCATCCATGCAGGCTACGAACGGAGTCACCGAACATCACGCCTCGCTAACAGCCAGCGATCAGCAAGTTACCGAATAACTGACATAGCGTCGTACAGTCAGGCGTGGTGCGAGTCGCAGTGTTGATCCCAGTAAAGCGCTTTGACGCAGCAAAGGGCCGTCTTGCAGATGTGGTCGCTGAACCAAATCGAGCTCGGCTCGCCCAATGGATGGCAACCGGAGTTGTCCGCTCTTGCCATTCGCTCGACGTCTTCGTGGCCTGCGACTCCGGCGACGTGGCTGACTGGGCCGCCGAACACGGTGCTGCGGTCATCTGGGGGCCTGGCCTCGGCCTAAACGGTGCCATTGACGACGGGGTTGCCGCAATCGCTGACGCCGGTTATGACCAAGTCATCATCGCCCATGCAGATCTGCCACACCCAACAATGCTGCCGACAGTCGCTCGGGCTCAAGCTGTTACCTTGGTTCCTGATCGGCGTCGCGACGGCACCAACGTGCTGTCGTTCCCTCTTCGCCATGCAATCGCTGCCTCTTACGGACCTGGTTCCTTCAGCCGGCACCTTACAGCCGCTCAGGCACTCGGCATCACCATTGAAGTTCGTCCCGATTGCGATCTCTCACTCGATGTCGACACCCCTGGCGATCTTGCCCATCCCCGAATTAAGGAGGCGTTGCCGTTATGGCTGCGAACGAACCCGGCCAACCCGACGTGAAGTCGGCGATCAATGGTGAGACCTCGAGCTACACCCGCAACTTCACAACGCCCACTTCAGCGCTTGCAATTGGCGCTCATCCTGACGACGTGGAGTTCGGATGTGGCGGGCTGTTAGCCAAGTGGGCGGCCGATGGCTGCACGATCCACCATCTCGTTTGCACCGATGGCTCAAAGGGGACGTGGGATGTCGACGCGGACGTCGACGCGTTGGCTGCACGTCGCCAGCTAGAACAACGCGAGGCGGCTCTCCGGCTCGCCGGATCGTCACCGAGCTGCTCGGGCGAGGTCCGTTTCCTCGGTCACGTCGATGGTGAACTGGACAGCACCCTCGCCGTACGCGCAGAGGTTGCTCTCGTCATCCGAGAGATCAGACCGCAGATCGTGCTCGGCCATGACCCCTGGAAGCGATACCGCCTGCACCCTGACCATCGTCACGCAGGCTTACTGACATGCGAGGGCATCGTTGCGTCGCGTGATCCCCATTTCTTTCCCGAGCACGGCCTTTCGCACCATCGGCCTGACGCACTGATGCTCTGGGAAGCCGACGAGCCCGACCATGTCGAAGACGTCAGTGGCTTCGTTGAAACCAAGCTGCACGCGCTTCTTGCCCATGAGAGCCAGTTTGAATCAACGATGAAGGCTGTGGATGACAGCACACTCGACGCATTCCGGTCCCGCATCAACCATCGCTTGTCAAGCTTGGGCGCACCGCACGACCTGGGTGCCGCCGAGGTGTACAAGCTCATAACGAGTCTCTGACGCTAGCTTCCAGCGCCCTACCGGCATTGAGGGGGGTAGCGCGGCACAACAAGCGCTAGCGAGAAGGCCCGTTTGGGAGGCCCGAAGGCCTCCCAAACGGTATTCCAATGTGACTGAGGGTCACGTTTACTTCTTGGCTGGAGCCTTCTTCTTGGCTGGAGCCTTCTTCGCTGCAGCCTTCTTCTTGGCTGGAGCCTTCTTTGCTGCAGCCTTCTTCTTGGCTGGAGC
>PASB01000057.1 GCA_002711735.1 Ilumatobacter sp. | reverse complement strand
GGGTGGGGCAACAGTCGTGGTGGTTTCCGGCGTGGTCGTAGTGGTTTCCGGCGTGGTCGTAGTGGTTTCCGGCGTGGTCGTGGTGGTGGACTCGACGTTCATGTCCCCACTCAAGATTGGACAGGTCGCAAAGTCGCCTGGCACGAACTTGACGCCGCTAAAGCTGTACGCAGCAGTGCGCGGCTCAGTCACCGGCTCAGTCGAAGTCTTGACAAAGATCGTGATGTTCGACTTCACACCACCGCGGTTGAGAACACACTCGTAGCTGGCCGCCAGCAGGGTCGCATTTGCTGGCAAAACCTCGGTAATAGTGATTGTCGACGACCAAGTAGTTGCGGGTGCTGGTTTGGCTACTGGTGCCCACGCGAACTTGAGGTTGCCCGATTCATCAGTGGTTCCCACAGCAGGCTCGGGCGCCTGTGCGCTACTCGGGAGAATCCATCCATAGTCTGCTGGCCGGGCGTCCGGCCCAATGACAGTAGCGGTCAGGGTGGCTGGTACACCCTCTTCGGTACGCGTCATCCGGGTGATTTCGAGTTGGACAGAATCTTCAACGTCGGTGCTGACAACCGAGCTGTCATCGTCGCTTCCGCCAAACAAGGCAAACAGCAAGAGACCGAGCAAGACAACCAGCACTGCTGCGCCAGCAGCGATCCCACCAGGGCTGCGGTACCACGGTTGGTCCTCCTCTGCGATTAGCCCACCGGGGGCCGGGGCAAATGGCGCGCTTGCAGCCGTGACGGGCTGCACGATGGTCGGATCGGTCGGATTTCCGCCAGCAGAGGGCACGTCACCAGGGTTGCCAGCGGGAGGACCAGGAACGTCTGTCATTTTGCTTGTCTAGCAGGTTAGGAATGTCCAGCAGTCGATAATCGAACATTCCTGAATCAATCCGAAACGATTCGTGTCAGCGGAAATCGCGGCTTGCAATGACGCCCGACATCGGCAGCGAATCGAGGCGCTCGGCAACGATGTTAATCACGCCTTCGGAACGCTCGAGACGACCTCGGATGACCATTGCTGATGCTTCGCGCGCGACTTTACGGAAGCGCTGCCAGCAGCCCTTCGACACCACGACATTAATTAGCCCAGTCTCGTCTTCGAGGTTGAGGAACGTGACGCCCTGCCCAGTCTGCGGCCGCTGACGATGGGTAACCACGCCCGCAACATGCACCATCGAGCCAGGTTCGGGATCCCACAGTTGCGCTGAGGTGAGCACCCCGATCGCGTCAAGTTCCTTGCGGACAAACTGAGTTGGATGCCCATCCGGCGATACGCCGACGGCCCAAAGATCGGCCACCGCTTCTTCGACCGGCGTCATCCCTGGCAGACGGGGCGCTGCATCACCGGTGACGATGCCCGCCAATCGTCCGGGGCGCGACTGCACGGTGGCCCCTACAGTCCACATCGCTTCGCGCCGGCCGAGCCCGAAGCATTCGGTGAACACCCCAGCGGCAGACATCGCTTCGAGCTGCGAAAGTTGCAGCGCAGGGACACGGCGCACCAAGTCTTCGGTATCGCAGAACTGACCACACCGCTTACGTTCAGACTCAATCTCATGGGCCAGGGTGGCACCAATACCGCGTATCGATTCCAGCCCAAGACGAACAGCCACTCCGCCAACTGATGCTCCTGGCCCAACTTCGTCACACAGCTCCAAAGTCGCATTGGCCAACGATGCATTGAGGTCAGGGGTGCGCACAACGACCCCATGCCGACGAGCATCACGCACCAGGGTGTGCGGCGACCAAAACCCCATCGGTTGCGCATTGAGCAGTGCGGCGCAAAAAGCTGCCGGCTCGTGATACTTGATCCACGACGACGAATAGACCAGGTACGCAAAGCTCACCGAATGCGACTCAGGAAACCCGTAGTTCGCAAACGCCTTCATCTTCTGATACAGCTCATCAGCGATGTCACCGGTGATGCCATTGCCCTCCATCCCGACGTATAGCCGTTCCTTCAACTGCTCCATCCGACGAGCTGACCGTTTCGAACCCATTGCCTGACGTAACTCGTCAGACTCAGCTGGCGTGAACCCGGCGACATCTATCGCCATCTGCATCAACTGCTCCTGGAACAGAGGGATGCCCAAGGTCTTGCCGAGTGAGTTTTCGAGCAACGGATGGAGATACGTGACCTGCTCCTTACCGTTTCGTCTTCGAATGTACGGATGTACCGACCCACCCTGAATTGGCCCAGGGCGAATGAGCGCTACTTCTACCACCAGGTCGTAGAACCGGCGCGGCTTGAGACGCGGAAGAGTGGCCATCTGGGCACGCGACTCGACTTGGAACACGCCGACGGTGTCTGCCCGACACAACATGGCGTAAACATCGTCATCTTGCGGGAGCGTGGCGAGGTCAATCTCGTAGCCACGATGTTCGCGAACAAGATCAATGGCGGCGTGTAACGCCGAGAGCATTCCGAGTCCGAGCAAGTCGAACTTGACCAGGCCAGTGGCTACACAATCGTCCTTGTCCCACTGCAACACTGATCGCTTGTCCATTCGTCCCCACTCGACGGGACATACTTCGATCACCGGTCGGTCACAGATGACCATCCCGCCCGAGTGAATGCCGAGGTGACGCGGCGCATCTTCAACTTCGATCGCAAGGTCGAGCACAGACTCTGGAATTAAACAATCATCATGCTCCATCGTGATCCGGACGCCGCCCCAGCCATCGACCTGTTTCGCCCAAGCATCCTGTTGCCCCGGCTCGTACCCGAGCGCCTTGGCCATGTCACGAACTGCCGAGCGCGCCCGGTACGTGATGACGTTGGCAACCTGTGCGGTGTGGTGCCGCCCATACCGCTCGTAGACATACTGAATGACCTCTTCGCGACGGCCGCTTTCGATGTCGATGTCAATGTCGGGTGGACCATCGCGCTCAGGCGACAGGAACCGTTCAAATAGCAAACCAAGCGACACGGCATCGACCGCAGTGACACCGATGGCGTAACAGACCGCTGAGTTAGCAGCACTCCCCCTGCCTTGGCACAAGATGTTGGACCGGCGACAGAACTCGACTAAGTCCCATACAACCAGAAAATATCCGGCGAAGTTGAGTTGCTCGATCAGCGCCAGTTCCCGGTCAATCGTCTGCCATGCACGAGCTCGCAAGGACAGGTCCTCGACCATTCTTCCGTTTATTGCAGAGGTCAGCGTGGGCCGCTCACCGTAGCGGCCTCGGCCGCCTCGCTCGACGACGGTACGCAAGAGCTCCATCTCAGTTATTGGGCGGCCGTTTGAGTCCGACGGGCACGGGAACGGCGGCAGATTTGGCGCAACGAGCGCCAGGTCGAACGCAGCAGAGCGCCCAATCTCAGCAGCCAACTCCACTACGCCGGGGTACCTTACGAATCGTTGTGACTGTTCGGCCCCGGATCGCAGGTGGGCCCCAGATGCTCCGGGTAGCCACGGATCAAGATCCGCCAAGCTGCGACGGGCCCTGACCGCAGCAAGCGCCGCAGCTAACTTACGTTGTCGCGGCATGGCATAGTGCACATTGTTGGTGGCCACACATCCCAGACGTTCCTGTGCGGCTAGTTCGAACAGTACATCGTTGCGTGCCGAATCAAGCGGGTCGCCGTGGTCCCACAACTCGACGAGAACCCGGTCGCGTCCGAAAGCCTCGATGAGAAGCTGGAGTTCGCGTCGCGCAGCAGCCGCCCCACTGGTGGCTAACGCTGCCGGAACAGCGCCTTTCCGACAGCCGGTGAGAACCCAAGCGTGTCCACTCAGTGCATCGGCAAGATCACCGAACGCAAATTGGGGTGCACCCTTTTCGCCGGCAAGGTGCCCAATACTCAATGCTCGCGATAGCCGACCGTAACCGTCAACGCCGTCGGCCAGCACGAGTAAATGCGTTCCTGCCGGGTCGGGAGCGTGCGAATCGGACACCAGTCCAGTGGCAACCTGTTGCTGAGTGTCAGCCTCAGATCTGCGCACCCTGCTCGCCACTCCACTGGTGAGCGTGATCTCACTTCCAAATACCGTTGGCAGCCCTATGGCTTTGGCAGCCTCGGCGAACCTGACCACACCATAAAGTCCGTTGTGATCAGTGATGGCCAACGCTTCAAGGCCGAGGCGCGCTGCTTCGGTGGCCAACTCTTCGGGGTGTGACGCACCATCAAGGAACGAAAAGTTTGAGTGACAGTGCAACTCGGCATACGGCACCACGGCAGCTTGCGTCCGAGTAGCCAGGTCGGCTGGCACTTCGAAGGGCTGACGCCGGCGGCTCCATGCCGGCCCATCGCCACCCGCATTCCACGACGGGGCGCCAGGGGGCCGGCCGTCACGATTCGAATTGACCTGCAAAGCCGGGCGCGACGACTGGTCCGACAATGTGGCTTCGAGTTCGCTCCAAGACCAGGACGGGGGGTTGAACCGCACTCACATCAGTATCGAACAAACGTTCTATTTTTGCAAGTCGGGACCGCGCCGCTGAAGAAAGCGCAAGATGCCTTCCAGGCCGGGGTCAGCTTGCTCAACAGCTGCTTCCCAGTCGTACCACCCAATCTCCTGGCTCTCTCCCTCCGGCGGATCAGGGTCGGCGTCGCCTCCGTCCAGCAGGTACCGCACATCGAGATGCGTATGCCCTCGACCGCCAGGGTGTACATCAACGTGCAACAAATCTGGAACTCCCTCGCTATCGAGCGGCCCGGCAAAGTCCACCTCAAGCCCCGTCTCCTCGCGAGCCTCACGCAATGCAGCAGCCCACGGTGACTCACCTGGGTCTATGTGCCCTCCTGGCTGCAACCAGAAACCGAGCCGCTTGTGCTTCAACAACACCACTCCGCGCGGCCCCACCACTAAAGCCGAACCGGTGACGTGGATCGAGTTCGATTCTTGCTCAAATGGTTCCTCGAGTTGATCAAACGCCTCAACGAAAGCGCTCAGTGACTGACGTTCGCGTTCGTCGACAGGTTGCTTAGCGATGACATCTCGACGAAGTCGAGCAATGACTGCAGCGTGGCGCACCGTTCCATCTTCCGACACGCACATCATCATTCCAAATCACATTGATGCCGTCCGTTCCATATTTCTTCTTCAGTTCCAGAAACTCCTGACCGATACCACTAAAAGCGAACGAATGATCACTCGACTATCCGAGCCAACCACTCAGCTGTGAAACCAGACAGCGGAAGAACTCAACATGGACCTTGAAACAAGTCTTGCACCACGCATCCTGATCGCAGTCACAGACGCCGATCTGCGAGACATCGCCGTGGCTGGCCTCCGTGCCAGCGGTTTCTGTGTGAGTGCTCCGATTGATCCAGAGGCAACCACCGTGCTTGCCCAGTCGTTCTCCCCTGACATCTTGCTTGTCGATGCACAACTAATGACGCCTGAAGGTCTCCCACTTTTTAAAACACTTCGCCACTCGTCTGAGCAGTACGTGCTGTGCATCGCTGGCCCCGGCGAACACCGAATCCGCGCCGCTGTGCTGCATGCTGGTGCCGACGATGCCATCTCAACTCCACTGCACGTCGGTGAACTCGCTGCGCGCTGCCATGCAATGCTCCGCCGTCCACGTCAACTCCAACAGCGCATCGAAACAGCACCCATCCCGCTGCTCGTACTCGGCCCGCTCACCATGGATCTTGGTCGACGCGAAGCCTACGTCGAAGGCAAAGAGGTACAGACCACTCGCATCGAGTTCTCCTTGCTTGAACAGCTCTGCCGTCGGCCCACCGAAGTGTGGACTCGCGAAGAGCTACTCGATGCAGTGTGGGGCCCTCAATGGGTTGGCGACAGTCATGTCGTCGACGTACATCTGTCAAATCTGCGTCGCAAGCTCGACAAGGCGGCTCCGGCCACGAAGGTAATCCACACCGTCCGCGGTGTGGGATTTCGTCTTGCCAATGACGTCATCGGCCCCGCCAGATTCCGCGCTGTCACCGAAACCCGTGACACCATCGGCGTTGCCTGACACCTCACTTCCAACGCCATCAACGATCCGGCAAACCACCGAAACGGTCATGACCTGGATCAGTCGTAAAGGGCAGCGACCCACCATCGGCGATGTTCGGCCACAATGAGATAGCCGCGTTGGCCCCCTGCTGCATCTTCAATGATCATCTGGAATCGAGCAAGGCGCTGGTGGCCCTCTGGTTCCCACCACCGCTCATCGATCGGCCACGGCCCCGCCCAGGCTGCAATATGACGAGTCCGACCCGGTCGCCACCCTGATGCTTCGCCACCGGACATCAGCCGGAACTGAGCTGGTGACGCCGATACCACACCTCGACCGCTCACCCACACGAGCTGCCCGGCATCATCAAGCACCTCGGCCGGGTAAGGGTCAGCGAAAACTGTCGAAGGCGACGGGGCCGGCAGCGCCCCAGGCCACGGCCCGGTGGGAGCGCTCCTCAGATCAGCGCCCGATACCGACCGCGCCCGTTCGTCGAGATCGACATTCGAGGCCGAAACCCATCGATATCGATCAGCCGGCAACCTACCTCCGTTCCAGACCGGCACGGTAACTGCCTCGTCGGATGTGATACTGGCCAGCCGAGCTATAGTCCGCGCCGCCTGACGGTCAGCTTCTGACTGCCCGCCCCACAGTCCCAACTGGCTCCCGACGTCGGCACATACTTCATCAGGCGTCAACCGGATCAGGGAGACGCCACCGGTGATCTCGTGCTCGCTCCCTCGCGGCAAATTAACCCACGCATCGAGTTGCCAACGCACTCGCTCGACCATCGCTGACGCATTCAACCCCGTTGACCGGTACCAGGACCTCTCAGACCGTTCACCGTGCTCGGTCTCGAGTTCGACAACCAGCCGAGTACACACCCGCCCGGTCGCCGCCAGGGACTGTCCAAGTTCGTCAGCTAGCTGCTTCGCAACGAACACCACTGCAGAGGCCTGTGCCACTGGATCTTCGGGAGCATGGCCCAGTCGACGCTCTGGGGCTGGGTCAGTGGTACTTGGTAGACGAATATCAATCCCCGTAGCCAAACGGTGCGCATGCAACCCTGGATGTCCGAACCGGCCGAGCACGTCAGCAGGATCAAGCGACGCAAGGTCGCCGAGGCGACGCAGGCCGAGACGAGTGAAGAGATCGATCATTTCTGGGTCGGATTCACCAAGTGTCTGCAACCATCCGATCGGGAGTGGTGCACAAAAGGATGGCGATTGCTGCGACTCGACGACCACCGGACTGTCATGACGTACCGACAATCGAGCCGCCACACTCGACGAGAACCGACCATCGGCCACACCGACACCGGCGCGTACCACCACCCCAGCTTCAGCAACGATGTGTTGCAAATGCTCAGCCACCGCAACATCACCGCCGAAGTACTTCGCTGGCCCTCGTGCCGCCAGGCTGACCCATCCGGGTTCGATCACATCAAGTCGCGGAGATACCTCGGCAACAGCACGGACTACCGGCTCAAATTCGCGCGCATCCCGAGCAGGATCGTGATCGACCAATTCGATCTCCGGACACCGACGCTGCGCCTGGCGCCGACGCTGTCCGATCATCACTCCTGCTGCTGCTGCTGCTGTACTGCGAGCCACCACTCGATTTGCCGACACCACCGCCGCCGGAAGATTGCCGTTGCAACCAGCAGCAACGACTGGCCAGTCAGGAAGCCACACCGTGACCATCCGCGTCACCATGGCACTAACTCGCAGCGGAAAACTGATTGATCGACGGTGCACCCTCTGCCGCAACGCCACCTCTCTCAGCATTATCCACTTCGGCGTTCTGCAACTCAGGCACCGGGAACTCCATTTTCCGGCGACGCTCACCGGGAAGTCGACGTCCCGCTGCGGTGACTTCGACAACTCGCTGCTCCAGCCGACCCCATCCACCTCCAACACCGGTCCAGACCTGATGGCCAGTGTCGATCACACCGTCACACGCCAGTGGTCCAGGGTCGCCGACAACCATCATCACGACACCGCGCTGCTGTAATCGTGCGATGACCCTGCGCAGCGTTGACGACCGAACCTCACTCGGCACTCGGGTGACCAACACTTCGAAGCCATCAGCTGCTGCCGCAACGACATCAGCCCACACGTCTGGATCCTGGGTGTCAACCGCAACGACACGTTCAAGTGCAATGCCCAATTCACTCGCAGCATCAAGCCCCAACGTCGGCACATCAATCACCGCCATCCATCCCCCCGCTTCAATGGCGGCAGCCACGAGCCGCAGCATGACCGTGGTGGCCGCTGGGCCTGCGAACGACAACGTTCGGCCACGCACTAGTCCTCCTTCGGCAAAGAGGTCGACACAGTCGGCTGGCGTGGGCAGCGTCCGCTCGAACGCCATCGATACTGGGGCCACTCGATCACCGAGCGCTGCGAGCACCTCACTCAACCCAGGAGCGGTCAGCGCAGAAGGAATTACCATTGCAGCACTGTATCGAACATATGTTCGATACAGCAAGAGTCGACCAATGCAATGTCACCAACCCCATTCTGAACAATCAGTTCCGAGCGGCATGGCCCCGAGCAGCAAGATGTGCTTCGATCGAGTCACTCAGCGTCGCCAACGGCAATCCGTACTGCTCGCCAGTTGGTGATGTCCCGATGACCACCTGCGCTAGCGCCCGCGATGACCACACCTTGTTCCAGTCAGGCCAATGGTCGGTATGGCGATGCAACCGTACGCGAAGGTTGGTTCACACCTCCACGCAGTGCAACGTCAACATCAGCCTGACTTGGCGTTCCACTTCTCGCGAGCCGCCTTACCACGCTGGAGCAGATGCATCGGCACGAGTTGTGCCGCCGCACTCAGCGCGTCATCGCTGCCGCCACCACCTGGGGCGGCTTCGGCAGCGGCAGGCTCTGCGGGCTGAAGATCGGCTAACGATGGCGGTTCCACCCCGGGCTTCCAGTACGTGTACATGTCACGGACCAGATCAGAAAGCCCGGCCGAGTCAAAGCCCTTTTCGAGGTCAACCGTAATGATGTTTGAGTACACGTGAACGCCAGCGACTTGGCCGGTCCCAAAAAGTCGGCGAGCGAGTTCATCCGATGGTGTGGCGCCATGTGCATCCAGCACCGAGCGAAACCGCTCGTGTCCTTGCCCAGACAGTGTCCGATTAATTTCGAAACGCACTACCCCAGGTGTGGAACTCGGCTTCTCAGTGACAGCGACCATCTGACCCATACGAGCGAAAATCTACACGTTCAGTGTGCTGATCAGGTCAGCGCATCAGCGAGTACTTGCGGGAATGCTGCTGGCGTCGTCGCCATCACGGTTGCTCCAAGTGCCGTGAGTGCCGCCGCCTGCGCGTGATCATGCACCGGGGACCCCTCGTCACTCAGCGCCAACAAAACCACGACTTGCACGCCTGATGCAACAATTTCAGCAACACGCCGCTGCATTGTGGCGATGTTGCCACCTTCAAACAAGTCGGTGACAAGGAATAGCACACTATGCCGCGGCCGCTCAATCAGTTGCTGGCAGTAGCCGAGCGCATTCGCTATGTCGGTACCCCCACCAAGTTGCACACCAAAGAGGACCTCGACCGGATCATGCAGGAATGCAGTCAGATCAGTAACAGCGGTATCGAACGTCACGAAACGTGTGCGCAGTGCTGGCAACTGCGCAAGTACGCCACCGAACAGCGACGCATACACCACGCTGTCGGCCATTGACCCAGACTGGTCGACAGCAATCACGACGTCCTTGGCGAGACTACGCTGACGACGGCCGTGACCGATCAGACGCTCGGGGACAACTGTGCGGTGTTCAGGGAGCCAGTGCTGAAGATTTGCAGCAATGGTGTCATTCCAGTTGATGTCGCCTGGTCGTGGGCGACGGGTCCGCGCCGACTTGGCCAGCGCCCCGCGCACTGCTTGGCGGGTCTGATCGACCAAACGCGCTTCGATGTCCGCAAGTACCTTTGCGATCACTTGGCGCGCTGTTGCGCGAGTCTCGTCAGGCAACATCGCATTGAGCTCAACGAGCAGCGTCACCATGTGAATGTCGGGTTCAACCGACTGCAGCATCTCAGGTTCGAGAAGCAACTGCTTCAAGTCGAGCCGCTCGATCGCGTCGCGCTGCATGATCTGCACCATCGGAGTCGGAAAGTACGTCCGAATATCGCCGAGCCAGCGCACCACTCCAGGCTTCGACCGTCCGAGCCCGCCAGTCCGGTTGCCGCTACGTCGTTTGTCCTGCGCACCGGCGCTCAGGCTCGCATCGCCGCGGTCATAGAGGGCCCCAAGGACTGCATCGACTCGTTTGTCATCACCACCGATTGCTGGCGCTGACCCCGGAGCACTACGCGACGCTGACCCCTGCGGACCTCGCTGCTGTCTATCTGCGCCCCCTGCGCTTTCACTTTCACCTTTCATGCCTTCACCTTGAGTTGCACTTTCGCTTGTGCCCGGGTCAGGGACTCCCGGTGCGTCCCAGCGCTGCCGCTCGTCATCAATTCCTGCAGCCGCTGCGCCGAGCACCAGCCGCCAACGTCGACGCCGTTCCGAAGCTGAGACCTGCGGAAGGGGAATCCGCACAACGTCCGTACCAGCCGTACCAGCTTTCATACCAGCACCTCATCGGACTCAGCAGTCACATCCGCCAGGGCGAGACCGAGGAGGTGCCGGACCGTACGGAGCGCTTCTGCGGAGCGGACAGGGTCAACGTCGACACCGAAGCCAACATCCCGTAAAGCCATCTGTCCCATCAACAACATCATGATCTGGCGCCGTTGAGCTGATTCGAATCCGCCAAAAGTTCGGCGTAGCAGGACGAGCGCAGCATCGAAAGCCACCGGCGTCAACGACGAGAGCCAACGGTCGACGACGCCGAGCAAGTCAGCATCGTGGACAAGCACGGTCCCCGAGCCAGCGAGGAACCCTTCAATGAACGCTGCGCCGACAACCGAGGGCGTCCCAGGCGACAGTGCCTGCGATAGGCGGTTTTCGACATCAATCGCCTGCCATGATCCGCCATCATGCAGGAGTCGCGTCGCTCGACCCTGTACGAGGCCGTGAACGTTACGGGCAGAAGCAAGCTGATCAAGCAACGCCGGGAAATCATGCTCTCGAGCGTGGTGACCAAGTACCGCAAGCGCCGATTGCACCCCCGCGAGCCGTTCAACCATCTCGACTGCCGCATCGTCATCTAGTTGCCCGCATGCCACGGCAGCACCGGCGAGAATACGGACAACGATGCCGTCGAACACGGTACGCATCAAAGACGCATCGGTTCCCCGAACATCGCCGTACCGCAAGGCGTTCGCCAGCGGGACGACGGCGTCCATCAACTCGCCAATGTCAGGATCAGTCGCTGCCTGTTCAGCAAGCCGCATAACGCAGGGCTGCACAGCCTCGGATAGGTCAGCGAACAGCGCTGCTTCGAGCACACTGATCAACCCATTGAGGCCGCTTGCTTCACGCCCACGTTCGATGAGCCGTGCCGATGCCGCCGATGCCACGGTGGTTCCATAGCCCGATCGCTCGACGAGTCTGACCGACAGCTCGGGTTCCCACGCCACGCGCCAGGTCTCACGGAACGTGCCCGACGACCCGCGCCCTTCCTCCGGCACCCCCCAAGGCACTCCGAGCGCAAGCAGCCGATGCAACAGGCGTGACTTACGTAACCCGATCGGAGTCCGCAAATCCACCTCAACGATTTTCACTGCTGCATCGGGCTTCAGGCGCGCCGTCTTCTGCTCCTTGGCAAGGTCACGTGCAAGCGGTACCTGAGGTGCATGCACCGAAACGGAACCAAGCGCATCACCGACGACAAGCTCACTGCGAACTAGGTCTAGGCCGCCCATCACCGAGTCCGCAGCGTCGAGCACTTCAGCCAGACCCGGGCGCGGACGACCGCGCATCGCAGCGAGTGAGTCCGCCAGCCGGGTTGCGCCAATCAGATGATCGGGCGATGCAGACAAACCGCGGTCGCGCAGCACGCGAGCTGCATCAACGAAGAATCGAGCAACACCGTCGGGTCCCGGGTGATTAAACACGTGCCGGTACCAACCTGGACTGACCACGCCGGCGCCGTAACCCGAAGCCTGCGTGAGCCGACGATGCGTCCACGGCACCCAAGCCGCCGCGACCTTGACCTTCGGCAACCCTCTGAGCGTGGCCGTGTCGGCCTTAACTGCGTGGGCAGTGACATCGAGCGCAGGCACGTGCCAGGCACCGCAGATCACTGCAATCGACTCGTGTCCATCTTTGATTGCTGCGCGAATAGCGCGCCGCATGTGGGCCTCTCGCCGCTCTTCGCCTACCGAGGTGACTGTGCCGTCGCGTGCTGCGGCCATTGCGTCAGCAACCGATTCGAAGGCTGGCGTGCCGTCACCGCGATGCTCGATCACATCCTCCCACCAGCGCTCCGGGTCGGTATCCCCAGCGGCAAGCGCCAGTGCCCGTAGCGGGTCAGATGGAGCAGCGTCGGCCACCAGCTCAGCAGCAGCGTCATCCCCGTCGGCGCCTGCAAACGTGTTTGCCATCGGCAGATCGATGGCGCGTACCTCAATCTCGTTCATGTTCGCCCAAGCGATGGCCTGCCACTCCGGACTGAACGCGGCGAACGGAGCGAAGAGCGCTCGGGCTGGCGCAGCGACGACGTAGCCGAGTAGCGCCACCGGCGGCACAAGGCCAGGGTCTCCGACCCAACGCAACGCCGACTGAATATCCGCTGGCGCTTCGACCAGCACGGCCGACGGTCGAATTGCGTCCAACGCTGTGACCACTGAGCGGGCCGATCCGGGGCCGTGATGCCGGATTCCCAGCAAATGCACCTTTGTTGGTGCTGTGTCAGCTTTCATTGCTGCGTCAGTCACGTGTCGAGTTGGCGGCAAGCCTCGTAGAAGTCGGCCCATTCCGGCCGTTCGGCGACCACGCCTTCGAGGTACTCCCGCCACACCACCTGGTCATGCACCGGATCGCTGACCACCGCACCGACAATCCCGCCGGCCACGTCGCCGGCCTGCAACGACCCATCTCCGAAGTGCGCGGCCAGCGCCAGACCGTTGGTCACCACCGAAATTGCTTCGGCTGTCGACAACGTGCCGGTTGGGATCTTTAGGTTGGTGCGCTGATCGTCGGTTACGCCCGACCGCAGTTCACGGAACACCGTGACGACACGCCGGATCTCATCGGCCGCAGCCGGAACTTCAGGCAACGCAAGCGCAACACCAAGTTCAGCTACCCGTCGACTGACGATGGAGATCTCTTCTTCTGTCGTTGCTGGAAGCGGCAGGACAACAGTGTTGAACCTTCGGCGAAGTGCGCTCGAGATGTCGTTGACGCCACGATCGCGGTCGTTGGCTGTGGCGATCAGGTTGAATCCGCTTACTGCGGCGATTTCGCTGTCGAGTTCTGAAATAGGCAACACTTTCTCCGACAGCACGGTGACCAGTGCGTCTTGTACTTCGGGTGGCATCCGAGTGAGTTCCTCAACACGCACGATCGCTCCACGCTCCATCCCGCGGTAGACGGGCCCCGGGACGAGTGCTGCCTTCGACGGCCCCTCGGCGAGCAACCGGGCATAGTTCCAGCCATATCGTAATGTTTCCTCTGTGGTGCCTGCGGTGCCCTGGACAAGTAGCGTCGAATCACCGCTGATCGCCGCCGCAAGATGCTCGCTTACCCAAGTTTTGGCTGTGCCCGGCACACCGAGCAGGAGCAGCGCACGGTCAGTCGCAAGCGTCGCGACGGCAATCTCAATGAGGCGCTGCTGGCCGACGTACTTGGGTGAAATGATCGTGCCATCGCCAAGTGTTCCGCCAAGGAGGTAGGCCACGACTGCCCATGGCGACAGGTTCCACCCGGGCGGGCGGGTCCGGTCATCGACGGCGGCAAGCGCCGCAAGTTCTTGCGAATACTGCTGCTCGGCATGCGGCCGCAAAACGTCGGCAGCTGGCGGGTCGTTAGCGATGGTCATCGGCGTTGACATTACCTAGATGTTTGACGACGGGCGCCAGACAGAAATGTGACCAGACTCTTCTCCGATTTCGAAAATCTGCTGCGACACTGGTGCTGTGGCGGTCGTGAGCATGCGTGGGGCGAAAAGGCTTCAGGACGAACTGGAGGGCTTTGCGCTTTCTTTACCTGAGGCATGGTTCGACACACCCTGGGACGAGAGCCGCGTTACGAAAGTTCGTAAGCAGATTTTTGCGTTCTACGGTGATCAGGACGCGCCGAGCATCGGTGTCCGGCTAGTTGAGTCCCTCGACGTGGCAATGGCCCTCCCTGGCGCCTCCGCCATGTCATATGGGATGGGCGATGACGGCTGGACCAACGTCCCGATCCCTGGTCTTGATGACGGTGCTATCGACATGCTCCATCAATTCATTGAGGAAAGCTTTCGATCGATCGCTCCAAGAACGCTGATCGTGCAACTCGACGAAGAGCTCGCCGACTGACCATGGCACCGAAATCAGCGCATCAGCTCAGTGAGCATGCGGTGACGAGTAGCGGCGAGATCAACGAGCACCGTAGCTAGCCCGTGGCCCGTCGCCATCGGGTCGATGCCGGTGAGGACGTTGATCAGATTGGAGAGTGCGTCTTGGTGAATTCGCGCGATGAGGTTTACCAGCATTGGCTTATGGCTGTGAACAAGTGATCCGGTCTGGATCGACTGCGCAAGCATCGTTGCGACTTCTGCTCCTGGCCAGTCGAGCATCTCTGCGAGCTCGGGTGCGATCGGCAGTTTGGGTAGACTCTTTACCGCCTCGGGGGTCACTGACACCGCTGGATGTCGGGGTTCGAGGTCGGGTAGATGTCCGACGAGCCATCGACCGGCGTCACCAGCTCCGACCATCACACGTGTTCGTCGAATTGCGTCGCTGCGATGGCGCAGCAGCATCGCAGGGAGCAGTTCCGGTGCAATTCGCCAGCCGTTGCTGATGAGGGTGAGCGTCCACTCATCTTCGAGTATCGGCCACGATTCTGTGATGTGATGCCAGCGCTCGATCGCTGCAGGAATACACGTTGGTCGGGCGTCGGTGTCCGGCATAGCAATTTCGTCAAGGACCGGCCCAGGCACCACCCCGGCACGTCGAACGGCGGTGCACGCTGCGACCTGGGCGAGCATTCGCTCCGAGGCTGATGACCGGGCGGTGTCAGCAACGAGGTCAGCCAGGGGGCCTGGCGGGGTCGGCGGATTCCTACGGTCGGTACCAAGCATCGCAACGGTCATCAGTTGCTCCCAATGTTCCTGCATTGACTCAGTCGTCACGCCACACTCACAAACGACGTGTTTGCTCGCGGTCCAACGTCAACGGTCCGGTCGGGCAGGTGAATTGACAGTGGGATCACGCCGTGCGGCGTCCACTCGACGGTGAGATCAACCGGCTTACCCTCAGACACAGCGAGCAGCATCGCTACCCCGGCGTCAAACGCCCGCGTGCTGGGGTCAAGGATCGGCATACTTCCGGTGCGATCTGCCAGCGCCCATGCTCGGCCAGTTCGAGCAAGGCGAGCATGCACTGTTACCGGGACTCGATCAAGCCACGGCTCAGCTGCCAACAGCACACCGACCTCAGCGCACCCGTCAGCGATTGAGCAGGCCGACGCAGCAAACTGCGCTGCAACGTTTGGGTGTATAACCGGGTCGTGGTGCCTCGTACCGACCAATGCGCGTAGCGCTGGCCCGGGGTACCGATGCAGGTCCGCGTGCAACGAGGACCCCACGGGCAACGAGGTATCGAGGCTCTGCTGGTAAGCAGCAAAGGACAACGCCAGGGCCCAGCGTCCGGAGTTCACGCCCCGCAGCCAGTGCCGTCGCACCTCGATGCGATCTTCGCGCACATCGCTGCGCCCGGCGATCATCCACTCGTCGGTGTCGGGCACTCCTGCAATGACGTCGGCCTGACGAACCTGCCACCCAACAGTTGTCGCCACTGCGTCGGCGAGTGAACTGGGCAGCACTTCGATTCGACGCCCGGCCTGTGCGAGCAGGTGCAGTATGCCGAGCTCAGCGAGTACGTCGTCGTGCCAGTTGGTCGATGCACCTACGAGTCCTGCGAGTCGTCTCACCCGATTGGCCAGGCTGCCGGCCTGCGCATCGACGAGTCTTGCCGCAAGTTGGTCCCATGTTGCGTATCGAGCGAGCGATGAGTCTGCGAGTCCGGTTCTGATTCGGTCGTCGAGCCATCGGTCGAGTTCGGCTAGCCCGGCGTGCATCCGTGCGACCCGATCATTGCGCGTTGCGTCGCGATCGGGTGGCGGCGCCGGCGGCGCTGGCTGCTCGTCATCAATCACCGCGCCGTCGACGGTTGCGCTCGATCCATCCGTGGCGTCAGGCTTTGCCGGCGCACTGCCACCGTCAGGCGGCTCACCAGCTTCGTTGTCTGCGGCGGCTATCGCTCTGGATGATGCGGCCCTCCGGCGTCGCATCCACGCTTCAACATGTGATGGTGTGACGGTGTCGGCAACCTGGCCGCGAACCCAGAGCAGAAGCAGCGCCAACGCATGTTTGCACGGCGTCTGACGGCTTAGGCACGAGCATGAGAAACCGAGACGTGAATGATCGGCGATCGTGTCGTACGGTTCCGTACTACCGCCCTGGAATGATCCCCACACGCTGGTTCCATCCGCACCAAGCTGGCGCCAGCGGGCCGGTGTAGCAAGCGGTTGAGCAGCCGACATTGCCGATGCTGACGGGGCGACCGAAGCGACCTGTTCGACCGACCATGCTGCGCTCACTAATCTGACAGTACCGCCTACCCATTTCGCTCTGTCGCATTCATGCTGGATGAAAACCGACTGAGCTCTGCCAGGATGAACGCGTGACGGTGCGCGTGATGACATGGAACCTCTGGTGGCGGTTTGGGCCATTCGAACATCGCCTCGCAGCGATCGTCGAGACAATCCGGTCCGTTGACCCGGACATCGTCTGCCTCCAAGAGGTGTGGAGCAACGACGACCGCGACGTTGCTGACGAGCTCGCAGCGGCGATCGATCTGCACGCCGTACGGACCGATCCGGTCGTATGGAATGGTGAATCGTTCGGAAATGCGGTTCTCGCCCGCTGGCCGGTCGAACGGGTCGCTTCGCTTCCCTTGCCGAATGCATCTGGCGAACTCGGCCATCGCCGAGTTTTGGCTGCCGAGGTGGCGACACCGTGGGGCCTGTGGCCCGTCGCCTCAACTCATCTCGATCATCGATTCGACGCCTCGGCTTCACGTCAGGGTCAGATCCGTCATCTGTTGCAACTTGGAATTGAGTGGCGAGGCGATCCGGCAACTGACCTACCGCTGATTATCGGCGCAGACCTTAACGCTGTCCCCGACAGCGACGAGGTGCGAATGCTCACCGGTCGCAGCCCTGGTGTCGATGGCATCGTGTTCACCGATGTGTGGGATCAGGTCGGCAATGGGCCGGGTCACACGTGGCGTGCCGACAACCCGTACTCGACCGACAGCGCTTGGCCGAACCGCCGTCTCGACTACCTCCTCACGTCGTGGCCACGGCCGAAGCCAGTCGGGAATCCGACTCGCGTCTGGAATGTAGCGACCGCGCCTGTTGAGGTCGACGGCGTCAGCGTGTGGCCCAGCGATCACTGCGCCGTCGTCGCAGACTTCGTGACACCCTGACACCCAACTCGTCAGCGAACGCTGGCAGATCTTGTCAGCTAACGGCGAGACTTTTCCTGCGTTCACCCTTGCGTCAGCGACACCGCCACTGGCTCAGTGACAGCATCTGCAGCCGATTTGGCGTGGTAGCTGCTGCGGGTCAGTGGGCTGGCTTCGATGTGACCGATACCGAAAGACTCACCGATCTGCTTCCACCGCGCGAATTCGGCGGGTTCGGCATATCGGGCAATCGGGAGATGATTCGATGTGGGGCGGAGGTACTGGCCGATGGTGACGATGTCGACGCCGAGTTCGGCGAGGTCAGCTAGTAAGCCGATGATTTCGTTGTCGGTCTCACCGAGCCCCGCCATGAAGCCGGTCTTTGTGACGAGGCCTGCCTTTTTAGCTCGCGCGAGCACGCTGAGAGACCGGGCGTAGCCCGCAGACGGGCGGACCGCTCGTTGGAGGCGTGCGACCGTTTCGACATTGTGGTTCATGATGTTAGGACGTGCGTCAAACAAAAGATCAAGAGATGCTTCGTCGCCCTTGGCGTCCGAAATCAGGGTCTCGATGTTGGCCGTCAAACGTCGAAGCCGGATCGCTTTAACGCAGGCCGCTACGTGCGCCATTCCGCCATCGGCGAGATCATCGCGAGCGACCATCGTCAGCACGGCATGGTCAAGCTGCATTCGGTCGATTGCTTCGGCTATACGCTCGGGCTCGTCGCTGGAGGGCAGCATCGGCTTACGGGTGTCGACCAGACAGAAGCCACACGCCCGGGTGCACCGCTCCCCCAATACCATGAACGTAGCCGTACCGTCCGCCCAGCAGTCAGACAGGTTCGGACAGCCGGCGTCTTCGCACACGGTGACGAGGTCCAGCGAACGAATCGTCTTCTTCAGCTCCATAACCTCAGCACTAAGTACGACCTTTGGCCGCAACCAGTTCGGTTTGCGCGTCTCGATCGATAAGCCGGCTGCCACGTCAACCCCGGCCTCTTCAAGGCGAACTGCAGCACGGCTGGGTGTGACTTTGGCTTGCCCACCCGGGCCCTCGCCGCGCGAGAACGCAGCGAGGTCTCGCCCGTCGGCAGCGTGTCTCCATGCCACGTCCTGTCGTTCTGCGACGCCAGCAGCCCACAGGTCTGTTGCCCGGCGGGCTACGACGGCAGCAACCTGTTCCATCGTAACGTCGATGCCCTCTTCGGCGAGCGACGTGACCGGCTTGTCCCCGATGCCGCACGGCACGATGTGTTCGCGCATGAACGTCAGGTCCGTCGCCACGTTGAGCGCAAAACCGTGCATTGTGCGCCCTTTTCTGAGCCGCACCCCAATTGCGCAGATCTTGCGTTCTCGTTTGGTCCCGGCGTCGAGCCAGACTCCGGCGTAACCCTTGAGTCGTCCAGCATTTGGGACACCGAGTTCGGTGAGCACGTCGATGATCAAGCCTTCGACGCCGCAGACGTGTCCGGTAGCTCCGAGCTTGTTGTTGATATTCAGAATCGGATACCCGACGAGTTGACCTGGTCCGTGATACGTAATGTCGCCACCACGTTTGGCTGCGACAAGTTCAGCGCCTACTGCTGCGGGCTCACACTTGAGGTTGGTTGAGAGATCAGCGGTGCGGCCGTAGGTGAACACGTGCGGATGCTCGAGCAGCAGCAGATGCTGCCCGGTGCCGTGCTCAAACAGCGAGGTTTGGACGGCTAAGGCCTCGCGGTAGGGCACCGTGCCTAACCAGCGGACACGTAGTGGATTAGCCATGGCGCACGGTCACAGCTCGGTTGACCAGTCCTTGGTCTCGAGAATCTCTTTGACCCGCTTGAGGAATCCGGCAGCGTATGCGCCGTCAAAGGCGCGGTGGTCCCAGCTCATGGCCAAGTTGCCGACCGGGTGGATGGCGATGGCTTCACCACCGTCCGGTCCCTTTGTCACGACTGGTTTTCGGACGATTGCGTCGGTCGAAATGATGCCGACCTGAGGCTGGTTGATGATCGGCATCGTGAGCACCGAGCCAGCCGAGCCGTTGTTCGAAAGCGTAAAAGTACCGCCGGAGATCTCGTCGGGGCTGAGCTTGCGATCGCGAGCACGGTTTGCAAGGTCGGAGATCTCGGTTGCGATGGCACCGAGGCGCTTAGTCTCGGCGTCGCGGATGACCGGCGCTAGTAAGCCTTCGTAGTCAAGGTCGACTGCAATGCCAAGATCGATAAAGTTGTGCACGACGAGATCGGTGTCGCCCACGCTCGCATTGAGATGCGGGAACTCACGCAGTCCATCGATGATCGCACGCGAAATGAACGGCAGGTAGGTGAGGCTGAAGCCGTGCTGGGTCCTCCAGTCGGCTTTGACATCGTTGCGAACGACATCGACGTTGGCGAAGTCCACTTCGACGACGCTGAAGGCGTGTGGACTGACTGCTTTACTCGTCACCATGTGAGCACCGGTGAGCTGACGGATTTTGGACAGACGGACCGAGCCGTCACGTTCGCCAGCAGCAACTGCTGGTGCGGCGGCAGTGGGTTTCCCAGGAGGCGGCGCAGCCGTGGCAGGAGCAGTCGGAGGCGTTGTTGCAGGGGCCGGTGCTGCGGCATTGGTTCCGGTGCTCTTGGCATCGATGTGATTGAGTACGTCATCGCGAGTAATGCGACCTCCGGGACCCGTTCCAGCAATGGAGTCGGGGTTGAGGCCGTTCTCATTGACGAGTCGACGAACAACCGGCGAGAGGAGGCGATTGTCTCCTGCTTTAGCGATGGTTGACTCTGTGACCGGGGCAGGAGGAGCCGGAGGAGCAGGAGCCGCCGCCGCAGAAGCAGCGGGTTGTGCAACAGGAGCAGGAGCCGCCGCCGCAGAAGCAGCGGGTTGTGCAACAGGAGCAGGTTGTGCAGCAGGAGCTGCCGGTGCGGCTCCGCTAGCGTCTCCGACCACAGCGATCACAGTTCCAACGTCGACGGTGTCGCCTTCCTCAACGCAGATCTCGGTCAGCGTTCCCGACACCGGCGAGGGCACTTCGGTGTCCACTTTGTCAGTCGACACCTCGAACAACGGCTCGTCTTCGGCAACGGTGTCGCCGACGCTTTTGAACCACTGTGTGATCGTGCCTTCGGTGACGGTCTCGCCGAGCTGAGGAAGAGTGACATCTGCCATGGGGGTGTCCTTACTGAAGTCGTAACTTGTGTCGTGCTAAAGAGTTGGTGGGCGTGGTCAGCCATTAAAACTGCGACCGGTGAGCGAGAGCACGGTTTCGCCGAATAACTCACTCAAACTTGGATGAGGCTGCAGGAATTCCGCGACGTCGTCGACGGTAGCTTCCCAGTTGACGGCCAAGTACCCGCCGGAAAGTTGCTCAGTAACCCAGGGGCCGACCATATGAACACCGAGAATCTGGCCAGCGGTGCCATCGGTATTCTTCTTGGCGATTACCTTCACGAGGCCTTCGGTCTCGCCAACGATCTGAGCGCGGCTGTTGAACTTGAACGGGTGCTTGCCGACCACAACGTCGTAGCCGGCATCCTTCGCCTGTTGCTCGCCGGGCCCGGCCCAGGCAACTTCGGGATGACAGTAAATCGCCCATGGCACTTTGTCGTACATCACTGGCATCGGAGACTCGCCGAGCAGATGCTTGATGGCGAGAATCGCCTCGGCGTAGCCAACGTGCGCTAGTTGCGGGGTGTCGATCAAGTCGCCGACGGCGTAGACGCCAGGTTCACCGGTCTCACAGAATTCATTGACCTGGACAAAGCCGCGCTTGTCAACGACAACAGCAGTGCCCTCAAGACCGAGATGATCGGCCAACGGCCGGCGGCCCACAGATACCACCACAGCATCGACCTCAACGCTCTCACCGTCACCGAAGTTGACCTTCGTGCCCCCGGAATCATTCGGTTCATGACCGTTGACCATGATGCCGGTCTTCAGGGCGATCTTTTTTTTCTTGAACGAACGCTCGACAACCTTCGCAACGTCCTTATCGAGGCCGGGCAGGATTTTTGGAGCACCCTCAAGGATGGTGACTTCAGCACCGAGATCGGCGAACGTGGAAGCGAACTCGCAGCCGATAGCACCGCCACCGACGACCGCTACACGCGAAGGTACATAGTCGAGGTCAAGCACTTCATCGCTCGTCATGATCGGGCCACCACGGTCGAAGCCGGGAATGGTGCGCGGAACTGAACCGGTGGCGAGGATCACGTTGGTCCCGGTGATGATTGCCTTCGAGCCGTCGTTAAGCGCAACGCCGACGGTGCGACCCGGACCGAGCGAACCGGTTCCGTTGAATACTTCGACGTTGCGGCCCTTGCACATCGCTGCGATGCCGCCAACAAGACCGCCGACGATGCCTTGTTTGCGCGCCTGGGTCTGTGCGAAGTCGACCGAAGTCGGGCCCCCGGGGTTAATCCCAAATTCTGCCGCATGATCGACGTGCCGTTTTACCGCAGCGGTCTCGAGGAACGCCTTGGCCGGAATACATCCACGATTGAGACAGGTGCCGCCCAGTGCATCCATTTCCACGAGGGCCACGTTGAGCCCGGCGGATGCTCCGTAAAGGGCCGCGGAGTACCCGCCTGGGCCTCCACCGATCACTATGACGTCGAACTGATCACTCATTGGCTATCACGGTATCGCCATCCGGCCCACCCGTCCCGCAGTACTCGCCGGTAACCGGTGGTCCGGCCACCAGGCATTCGGTAATAGCGGTCGCAAGGGTTGGGCAACGGATGCTGCGGCGGCGTCGATTAGCCGATCAACTCAGTCGCCAGGTCGCTTGATTTTCGCCGCGACGCAAGACCAGGACCCGGCTCGTGCCCTGACTTGCACTGATGTCGAAATCGATGACGCACTCTTGCACAGCAACTGTGATGGCGGCACAACGACCTGGTGCCGGTGCAGCAATTGGGTCCAAACGTCGATCGCCTGTGACGAGCCGGAAACTTTCGATACCGTCGATGTCGTCGACTCCGGAGAGGTTTACCGAAACGACGAGCCTCTCGCCGACCACGTTTGATTTAATGATGGTCACGTCAACGTCGCCAACAGTCGTCGCTTGCCCGATCGAGAGCGGTGGGCTCGTTGTCTTCTGGCTGGACAACTGGAATAGCAGCGCACCACCGGCGAGCAGAATCATCAGTGCTGTCCCGACTGAAAGCAGCAACAGGGTCCGCGTCTTCATCGCTAGAGAGGCTAGGGCCGGATCCGCAGCTGCGAGCGCCAGCCTGCCCACTGAAGCACACTCATCGAAATGTTGATGGTTTTAGTGACGGTGATGGTCGCGAAACGTTCGCGAAACCCAAGAGGCGCGAGCGATCCGTCGCCAGCACAAGGGTTAGGGTAATTAT
>PASB01000056.1 GCA_002711735.1 Ilumatobacter sp. | reverse complement strand
GTGACACTGGGCGCGTCGATTTGCTCATCGAGTATCAGAGCTCGATCCGCTCGACCAGCTTTGAGTTGGCCGAGCGGGTCGGTCGAGCCGATGCAACCGGCAGCGTGGCTCGACTATCGGTTGCTCCGCTCCAACCGGGCATACGGTCATCGGCCAGATACCAACTCCCAACGGCGGACCGAGGCATCGTTCTGCTCGGCCCGCTGTATGTGGAGGTTCATGACCCGCTGGGGATTGCCACAGCCAGAGCGATAGCTGCTGCAACCGACTCGGTCACGGTGGTGCCGCGGACGTACCTACTGAGGATGCCGGTGCTGGGAAAAGGCCAACTCGGACGGGATCTCGCTGCCCGGGCACGTCGGCTCGGTAACGATGAGTTTTACGGGCTCCGCGCCTACGTACGCGGCGATGAGCCACGGACGATCGATTGGAAGGCCTCGGCACGCTCCGAGGATCTGTTGGTCAAAGAGCACACAGGTCAGGAGCTCAAGCGCTGCACCGTGGTGTTCGATGCCGACCCAGCTTCGTACCTTGATGCAGATGGCTTCGAACGTGGTGTCACTGTCGCGGCAAGTTTTGTACACAGCTCCGAGCATGCGGGACTGACCACACGGTTTGTGACTTCTGGTGGCATTGATCTCCGGGGGCCCGAAGCTGGTGCCAACACGCTGAAAGTATTGGCTCTTATCGAGCCCGCCTCGTCTCCCCTTGGCCAGCTCAACCGTGACCCGGGCGAGGGTCTCGGACTGATCGTGTTCGTCACCGGGTCGCACGGGAGCGCTGGATGGCACTCGGTCCAAACGATCCTTGATCCAACCTTGTCCGCTATTGAGGTCACGACTGATGCGCTCACGGAGTCTGCCATTGGTGTCTCAGCACGCAGCGAAGTTGAGTTTCTCAAAACCTGGAGTGCCATCAACGGGGTCGGCGAATGACAATGACTGACGGACAGCTCCCTGCCGTGGCCGCTTCGCCACAACCGGGTCACCTACAGACGCCCCCACCTCCAGCCTCAGTTAGGGCAGGGCTCACCACCGAGTTGCTCGCCTCCATTGCGCTAACTGGTTTTTCGATCGCGGTCGCAGCCGGCTATGCGCGCGTCTTTACCGGCTGGGACTTCTTCGGCGACTTGGTCGTGCTCACTCTCAGCGGCCACGCGTTCGGCTTTGTGGCCCGCCGGTTGCGGCTTCCTGGCCTTGTGGCGGTTCCATTGACGGCCGCGCTGATGGTCTGGATCATCGCCGCCGTTCATTACCGCGATTCCATGTCGCTTTTGATCCCAACAGGCGACACTCTTGAACTGTTCCGCCAAGAGATTGAAGCCGTTCGCCAGCAGTTCCGGACTGAAGTGGCTCCGGTGAGCTTCGAGGGCGGCTGGGACGTGCTCGCTGCGATCGGAATCTCTCTGGCCGTCGCTCTCTCGGATGCATTCGCGTTCCGAGCGCTAGCTCGCGTTGAGGCCCTCGTTCCCGGTGGAGCGTTGTTCATTTTCATCGCTGCACTTGGCACCGATCGCAGCCGAGTTGCGTTGGCCACAGCGCTCGTGTTCGCCGGTGTTGTTTCTATGGTTGCCCTGCGCGCCCACCACGCTCCGCAACGCGGAGCCGTTATCGGCGCGCAAAGTTCACCGATCAAACGAATCGGGCCTGCTGCGCTTGGTACGGCAGCGGTTGTGGCCCTTGCAGCCTCTTGTATTGGGCCACGACTTCCCGGTGCTGACGCCAGCCCCGTTTACGAAATTCGTGGCAGTGGGGGCGGCCGTGTCACAAATGTGATTAGCCCACTTGTCGATATTCGCTCAAGGCTCACTAGTCGGTCTAACGCTGAATTCTTTTCCGTCCGAGCTGACTTCGCGTCGTACTGGCGGCTCTCTGCGCTGGCCAGTTTCAATGGCAACGAGTGGGGGCTACCCGAACGCTCTCTCACCAGCGCGGACGGCGAACTGTCCACTGCCCGGGCAGGCACGGACGAACTCCGTCAGGAGATCACGATCGCAGCGTTGGGTGACAAGTTCGTGCCCACTGCTCCCGATCCCGTCGCCGCCTCCCCGCAAAAAGGACTTCGCTGGAATGCTGACTCATCCACGCTTCTGAAAACCGACGGCAAGCTTATTGCCGGAAGCATATTTGAGATCGTTTCCGCCTCACCGCGCTTTGATCTCAGGACCCTTCAAACCGCGACCAGTAACGACGCTGGGGATGCGATCTACCTGGAGCTCCCCGACAACTTCCCCCTATCGGTCCGCGAACTCGCCCGTGAGGTAACCGCTGTTTCGACGACTCCATACGAGGCCGCAATCACGCTCCAGGACTGGTTCCGCAGTCAGTTCGAATACAGCCTTGAGGTGCAGCCCGGCCACAGCAATAGCGCGATTGAGGAGTTCCTCAGCGACCGTGTCGGGTACTGCGAGCAGTTTGCCGGGACCTACGCAGCGATGATGCGGACGCTCGGCGTACCCGCTCGCGTAGCGGTTGGGTTCACGCCGGGAAATTTTAATGGTGAGCGGTACTCAGTGCTGGGCAAAAACGCTCACGCTTGGCCAGAACTTTGGTTCGATGGACTCGGCTGGGTTTTGTTTGAACCCACTCCAGGCCGAGGCGCCCCAGGTGCCGAGTACTACACCAACGTTGCGTTCGACCAGGACGCAACGGGAGTCGATACCGGTTCATTTCCAGACGTTTCGCTCGAAGGCGCAGTACCTGAGATCCCCGTCTCACCATCGACAACCACCGCTGGATCAGTTGGGACCACACCCGATGACATCCCTGTCAGCCCAAGCACTGTTAGTCAGCCTGTCGAACTGACCGGGGCTGCAGCCGGAACCCCCAAGGAGAAGAAGACCTCGTTTCCGACCGGCCGCCTGATCGTGCTGCCATTGATCGGCGTGGCAGTCGCTGTCCCGGAACTCACGCGACGGTGGCGTCGCCATCGTGCATCCACCGACAGCGATGCCACCATTGCACTGCTCTGGCGTCAGTCTCTGAGCGGCCTACATGATGTAGGGGTTCACCCCGCAGCATCGTTGACACCTATTGAGTGCGCTAGGCATGCATCCGTCACACTGCCAGTTATTGCCAGACCTCTCGCTTCGCTGGCGGCAGCGGTCACCGAGGTGTCATACGCACCGAGCGGTGCGGCGAATCAGGTAGCCGAGTGCCGCCAGTGGAAACGCCAGATTGAGCGAGCGGTTAAAGACTCGCTCTCGCCTCTGGCACGTGTCCGACGGTACTTCACCCGGCTGTCGTGAGCGCCAAGACTGGCGCCTTTTTCACGAGCCCTCTTTGTCTCGAGAGACCGGCCTGCGGCTAGCGCTGAGCCACGCTGAGATCGGTAACTGCCCAAGCCGGTCGCGCCCAACCAAGCGGAGTTCCGATTCGAGCATGACTGCCATGACCAAGACGAGCACGAAGCCAGCGAAGGCAAGGAAGAAGCTGACGGCCAGGCCACCGATAGTGATCGCAAGTCCAAGTAGCAGCCCTACGACGAGTAAAAGCGAGCGCCGTCGAGGTACTCGGTACCCCTTCTGCGCAAAGGTGGGGTCCTGCTGAAGTTCATCTTCGATCTGGCGAAGAATGCGCTGTTCGTTCTCGGAGAGCGGCACCTCTTCATCATCGCACGTTCGGGACCGATCCTCAACGCGGGAACCGAGATCATTCCGTGCCGTTGCGTCACTTGACGGCCAACGGGACGGTAAGAAACGCCGAAAAACCCGGCAGGCACAGCACTGGCCAGCATCGGCGCTTCATGAGTTTTCTCCAGGACAACCTGGGAGATCAATCTGAATCAACCCTGTTCAAGTGTTCCAGAGTTGCGTCGCGATGGGACTTCGAACTTTTACCACAGTCACTCCAAGCCAACTGTCGAGCGACTCACTGATTCGGTCCCCACTGTTGCTCGCCTCGCTTCACGTTTCGCATCGCTCCTCTGCGTACTGCGCTTGCTGGCCCAATAGCGTCGCCTCCGAACCGATCTCGGATTTCATCCAACGCAGCATCGGCCGCTCCGTAGGCCGGTAGGTCTCCGGCGGCTTCACTGAGTGTCATCTGATGGAACACTGGGCCAAGATTTGATCCAGAGACTCCAAGAAGTCGAATGCCTGGCGAAGGATCAATCGTTTCCAAGATCGGCGCCAATATCTCCATGATGCCCGCAGCGCTGTCGATTGCTTCCTTACTCGTGGTCGATCGGGTAATCGTGTGAAACCCGTCATCGAACCGGACCTTGAGTTGGAGCGTTCGGGCGCCCACTCCCGCCTGACGCAACCGGCTCGCAACTGCGTCGGCAAGACGCACAAGGTTGGTTTGCATCTCCGAAACGCCGTACAAGTTTTGCGAATACGTCTCTTCGTGTCCGATCGACTTGGCATCGCGATCGACTTCGACGGGGCGGTCATCAGAACCGGTCGATAAAGCAATGAGATGATTGGCCTGATTTCGCCCGAGCGCAGCGACAACAACGGCCGGTTCGATGCGACGTAAATCCTCCACGTGCACAATTCCCAGGCGATGAAGGCGATCGAGCGTCGCTGGCCCCACGCCCCACAGTCGTTGGACGGCGAGTGGATCAAGGAAGGCCTGCTCAGCATCAGGGGCCACAACCATGACGCCACGGCCCGGTTTGATGCGGTCCGGCAATGCTCTTGGCTTAGCCTCAACCGACGCAAGCTTTGCGAGGAACTTGTTCGACGCCACTCCGATGCAACAGCCCAACTTCAGTTCGGCGCGCACATCGTTGCGAATCTGCCACGCAATATCCTCTCCACTTCCGAATAGCCGTTGCGATCCGGTGACGTCAAGAAATGCCTCATCGAGTGACAACGGCTCAACTAGTGGCGTGTAGCGATCCAGGATGTCGCGCACCTGGGTGCTGACTCTTCGGTACATCTCATGGTCACCGGGCAAGAAGATCGCATGGGGACAGCGCCGGCGGGCGATGGAGGATGGCAACGCCGAGTGCACACCGAAGCGCCGGGCCTCATACGACGCCGCAGCAACGACCCCACGATTGCCAGTACCACCCACGACCACGGGCTTGCCCGCCAGGTCGGGGTAACGAAGCAATTCAACCGAGACGAAGAAGGCATCCATGTCGGCATGCAATATGGTCCTAACCGGCCGCCCCACAACTGAATCATAGGTGCGCTCGAGAACGCTTAGCTTGGCGTCAGCCATGCTCTGGATGAAGCTACCAAGAGGCCTGCGAGGCTTCTCTTTTGCGATAATCGGGCCACTTAGGTAATCGATGGCCAATCGGTGGCTGTCGAGATTCACCTAACGCTGCGCGACAGGCCAATCCCCACGGCGTCGCTATCGACCACGTGGACAGGCCGCCGTGCGTCCGCATCGAGCAACTAGTCAGTCAGTTGGGATGACGATGCCCTGGACTCGGTGCTTGCCCACGTGCCTTTGACCTTTGATTTCAGTGGCGACCAGCACCGCACGCCTGCCTTGACCTCCACCCAGTCGTGCTATCCGCTACCTTTTCGCGCTTGACCACACGTAGAAGGGTTCCTACCCCCTATCGATCGTTTGTTGCACCTGCTCGTTTGGGGCTGGCAGCGGCCTTGTTTGCGATCGCTAGCGGCTGCACTGCGAGTGGAACGAGCGAGCCCCAGGACGGGGCGGCGGATCTGCAAGATGTGTTGGTTGATCTCCTCCTTGCCGAGATCCCTACAGAAGTACCAGAGAGCGTCGAACAATGTTTGAGGGATGCGGTCGTCAAGCTGCCCGAAGCCGATGTAGCGCTCGCTGTGGAGCAAGAGGTGGCGCTCGCTGTGGGCGAACAGAAGGCAGCCGATGCGGCTGCAGCAAATTACGGAGGTTTAATTATCGGGGACAGTCCATTTGTTCGTGACGCACTTGGTTGCGTGGACACCGACCTGTTTCTAGACGAAATCGCTCAGCAGCTCGCGGCAGGCCAGCCCGGCATCGATGGTCCTTGTCTGTACGCCGCAATTAGTGCTGTCGAGTCCAACGCTCACCGCAGTTCGTTCTCACTTGATGAGTTTGAAGACTGCCTTCGTCCGGAAATTGCCGGTGGAGCGAACGCTGCGACTAGTGGCAGGCCTGGGATCGATCTCTACTCGATGTTTCCCTTTCTGTTTCCCGGTGTATTTAATTGTCTTCTATACGACGTTCAGGGTGCTGAGGTGGCAACTGTGCCCGCTCTTCCGGTTCCCTGCGAGGGTCCAAAAGTCCTGCACGTCGTTGGAGGTCTGCCCGCCCTTGAGGCTGAATCCCTCGTTAAAAGCAAAGATGAGTGGAGAGAGATTTGCAACGAGGATCTTGAAGTAGCTTTAGGCGCGCCGGTCGACCCTTTCGGGATTTGGCAAAGCTTCACAATATCGCCGACAGGGCCGGCGAATTTCACGGAGCTTCTTGATCCGTCGATCCTTATTTGCGGTGTTACATCAAAAAATCGCGATCCGGAAACTGACATCTGGTGGGGAAAGTTTGACCCTCAACAGTGGATCACTCTGGAACCCGGAGACTGCTTGGCCGTCGATGACGACGGAGCGATCGGTTTGAACCAGCCGGTCTTTTGTGATCAGCCACATGCCGCCCAAGTCACCCGCATCTTGGACCTGGGCAAGTTTAGTAATCGAGCGGCTGCATCGATGGCTTACCAGTCTTCGTGTTCGGCTGAGCCAGGAGCAGTTCTTACGGACAGAGCCCGAGTGACTTTCATGGAAATTAAAGCGACAAGTTGGGAAGTTGGCCGCCGGGATTGGCCGTGCCTCGCTCGACGTATTTCAGAGCCAGTTAATGGAACTGACGCTCTTATTGTCTCTGGCCCCTAGAGCGCTCGACAGCGACACCAGTTGATCAGCGCAACAGACGAGATCGGACGGCACTGCCTGACAAAAACGGCCCTCCGGTTGATGAAGCGATGAACTGAATCATGCATTAGATCCCAATTTTGATGGATCTCCGATGGAATCTTGCACGTTTGCCCCCGCACTTATGTCGTCTGCGACCACATAAGTGCGGGGAAGATCGCTGTGATGTTTCGTTCCGGTGAAATCCGATAAGTGCCGCAACAGTTGGCGGTCTAACAAACGACCACCGCAGTCTGTTGCGGAATGCATGTTGCGCTGTTGGCTGTCGTGACGCCGTCGAGGCCGTGAGATGGGCCGTAGCAATTACCCAAGTTTCTGTCGCTCACCATGGGCAGAAGGAATGCCAAATCGCAAAAGTCGTAATCGGCCGAGGCAAGTGCTGCGCAACCATCCCTCTTTGTGTTGTATGGGGCGCCTACTGTTTTCACATGATCAAAAACTTGTTCAACTTTATCCTGTCCGTTGCAGCCATGCTCATCGTGGCCCTCATCGTGACGTTCCCGGCAACGTGGCTCCTCATGCTCTTTTTGGGCAACGTGATGGACGTTGGTCCGTCCTACTGGGGATCACTCCCGGGCGGCATTCTGCTTGGAGCGATCATCGGCGCCTCTGGCCACAATGATCAGTGGAACGTATTCGTACGCTCCGATAATTACTGAACAGAGGACAACCGGCAAGGCGGTAGCGGCTCACCAAGACGCTGAGATGCGTCACCGATACCCTGGTTAACAATGGAAGAGATCGCTCGCCCGTTGTCAGCGCTACCGCCAGTCGGTGTCCGAGTCGGCGCGTTTATCGCCATCTGCCTCAGCGGGCTAGCCGGGGCATTGATCGGCTACTCACTGATCGCGCTGCAGTGCGACGGGCATTGCGGCCTGCCGCTCGGTCTAGGCATTGCCATCGGCGCCGTGGTGGCCGCCGGGGGCATGGCCGTTGTCGCCGTGCTCGTGATGCGTGCGCTGGGCGAGTGGCGCGAGGTTACGGATCGAAGCGACGCTGGCCATGCTCCGCTCTGATCAACCGGCTGATCCTTCCAGACTGCGTACGTTGGCCGAGGACCTGGCACGAGCTGCCGGGACAACTGCGCTGGCCGGCCGCCGCAAACTGCCGACCGGCCAGCTCCCAAAACACAACACTAAGTCCAGCCTCACTGACCCAGTCACAGAGTTTGATTTTGCTGCAGAGGCTTACATCGTCAAGGAGCTCAGACGGCACCGGCCAGACGATGCCATTGTGGGCGAGGAGGGCGCTGGCGACAGCGGCACCAGCGGAATCGAATGGCACATTGACCCAATCGACGGCACGGCCAACTTCTTGTACGACCTCCCCGCCTGGTGCACTTCCGTTGCTGCTGTCCACAGTGGCCAGCCAACAACGGATGCAATCGCCGGCGCTGTGTACATACCGGTGACCAACGAAATGTTTTCCGCGCATGCCGGCGGTGGTGCCACGCTCAATGAACTCCCGATCTCGGTCAGCAACGCCGACGCAATTGCGATGAGTTTGATCGGGACTGGCTTCAGCTACCGCCAAGATCAGCGCGTCGTGCAAGCGGATCGCATCCAGTCGCTTTTACCGCAAGTGCGCGATATCCGCCGGTGCGGATCATCTGCAATCGACTTGGCGTTCGTTGCGTGTAGTCGACTTGACGCCTACTTCGAAGAACATCTGCACTCATGGGATATGGCTGCAGGCCTTCTCATTGCAAACGAGGCCGGCGCCAAAGTGTCCGGACTCAACGGCGGCGATCCAGACGAATTGGGCGCAGTTGCAGCTTCGCCGGGAATCCACGCCGCTCTGCTTGCCGCTATTCAGTCGGCGTCGAGCTAGTCCATCGCACCACCGTTCAAAAATTTTTTTGCCCTCTCTGCTTACCATGGTCGTCAAACAGGTGTGGTTTGGGCCATCATGGGAGTGTGGGAACACGAATCCTCGCAGTTGAAGACGACGAACGCATCCGATCAGCGGTCAAACTTGCGCTCGAGGATGAGGGGTGGATCGTCGATGAAGCCGAAAGCGGCGAAGAGGCGATCGACAAGTTCAATCGTGCAACACCGGACGTTGTTCTGATCGACATCATGCTCCCAGGCATCGATGGCTTCGAGCTATGTCGCACTCTGCGCCGCACTAGCGACGTTCCTGTTGTCATGGTCACTGCACGCAATGACACCCACGACATCGTTGCTGGACTTGAAGCTGGAGCAGACGACTACCTCACCAAGCCATTTGCACCCAAAGAACTTTCGGCCCGCATCCGAGCACTGCTGCGTCGCATTAAGCCCAGCACCCACGGACATGCTCGTATCGTCTTCGGTGATCTCGAATTAATTCCCGACGAGGGCAAAGTCTTGCGCGAGGGAACAGAGGTTCACCTCACCAAGACCGAGTTCAGGTTGCTCTGCGAACTTGCCGAAAGCCCCGGCAAAGTGCTGAGCCGTGAAGCTCTGCTCGACAAAGTATGGGGCTACGACTACTTCGGTGATGGCCGTCTCGTTGACGTTCACATCCGTCGACTGCGAACCAAGGTCGAGTCCGACGCGGCTAACCCGCGTCACGTCGTCACGGTCCGCGGGCTCGGCTACCGGCTCCAAACGTGAGCGAAGGCGGCTGGTTCCGTCGCCTGTTCCGTAAGTCCCGCCCGAGGGCGCTCGGGCTCCGGCGCCGCATCTTGCTCACCATTACGCTTGGGTCAATTGCGCTATCGGTTTTTCTCGCTATCACCACGTACGGATTGACACAAAACAACCTCGTGCGCCAAGCCGAGACCGCCGCTGTTCGCACATCGCTCCGCAACGCACAGAGCGTGACCCAAGACCTCAGTTCGAATCCACCAACAGCGCAGAACGCCGAGGACTCGCTGACCAATATTGGTGTCCAGCGGTTCCTGATTCAGTACCAGGGCCAGTGGAGTGGCGGCGTACCGCCGTATGTCGACTCAGTTCTTCCCCCCGACATGGTCAACGACGTAGTCCTTCGTGGACAACCGTCCAAACAGATCGTCCGGGTCGGCGATGAGCTCAACGTGCTCGTTGGCTGGGAAATTCCCAACCTTGGCGGTTACTTCCAGTTCAGCAGCCTCGGAGACCAGGTCGAGACGCTCGACAGCGTTCGATTCAACCTCCTGCTCGCGTCGCTCATCTCGACAGGACTCGGCGTTCTTCTCGGTATCTTTGCGTCGCGTCGCGCTGTGCGCCCTCTCTCGACCGCAGCACAGGCCGCATCGGCGATCGCCGGCGGGAGACTCGATACGCGCCTCGAGACCACTGGGGATCCTGACCTAGGTGTCCTTACCGACTCATTCAACGACATGGCAGAGGCGCTGCAGCAGCGAGTCGAACGAGATGCCCGTTTCGCGTCTGACGTCAGTCACGAGTTGCGGTCACCGCTGATGACGCTGTCGGCTTCGGTCGAAGTCATGGACGCGCGACGCAATGATCTGCCTGAGCGCGCCCAGTCGGCGCTCGACCTCCTGTCCGGCGACGTGGTGAGATTTCAAGGCCTAGTTGAAGACCTGCTCGAAATTTCCCGATTCGATGCAGGTGCCATTCGGCTCCACAAGGAGGAACTACTCGCTGCTGAATTCGTCCGGCAAGCGGTTGCAGTCAGTACTGCACCACAGCTCCTGCTCCGTGTGTCAGATCGTTCCGAACTAGCAATCATCCGAGGCGATAAGCGACGACTAGCTCGCGTTGTGGCGAACCTCATTGACAATGCTCTCGCATACGGCGGCGGGGAACCAGAGATCCTCATTACCGTAGTTGAGCCCGATGACGAGCCCATGGCTCACATTTTGATCGCCGTTGTCGACAACGGCGCAGGTGTGCCACCTGAGGAACGCCAGCTTGTGTTCGAACGCTTCGCGCGTGGCGGTGGTGCCGGGCGCCGCACTGGTAGTGAAGGTGCGGGCCTGGGGCTTTCGCTTGTCGATGAACACGTGAAAATGCATGGTGGGCGCGTTTGGGTCGAGGATCGTCTCGACGGACGACCTGGCGCACGTTTTGTTATTGAGCTCATGGCTACGGAATTGGACGACTGATGCGCCGAACCTTTACCAGCGTCATCTGTGTGGTGCTCAGCCTTACCGGGTGCACTATCAAAGTCGACGAAACCGCCCGTCCTGTGCCCGACAATGAACGCGGGCAACTCGGGGAGCAATCGACCGGAGATGAAGCGACCGGCTCGAACCGGGTGTTCTTGCTTGCACCGGCTGCGGTCGATCAAGAAGCGCGTTTGCGATCAGTGCGACGCGACGTCCCGAGCGATGCAGAAAGCATTCTGAACTCTCTTATCGATGGCCCAAACAGTGCTGAGCGCGAGGCTGGCCTGTCGAGCAACCTTCCCGACGGCCTGGAACTCGACAGCGCACGGCTACGTGGCCGAATTCTGACCGTCAGCGTGAACGACGTATTCGGGGAGCTGACCTCGGATGCCCTACGGATTGCTGTTGCCCAGCTTGTCGCCACGTCGAGCGAAATCGATGGGGTGAATAGCCTGCGGCTGCAAATTGGTGACGAGAATCAGTCCTGGCCCATCGGTAACGGCCAGAACACGGATCGTCCTCTCACTGTCTACGACTATCCCGGCTTTGTCGAATCGTCTCAACCGGCCTATCCGGCCATTCCAACCGCCAACAGTTGAACCAGGCGCGCCGATTAGGCAAAGAAATGTCGGGCAACGCCTTCGTACAGTTCCATGTCGACCGTGCGAGTCTTTCCAACTGCAACCGCAAGATCCTCATGGATGATCTTGTCGCCACGGAGCACCGCCATCTTGCCCCAGGCCTCTTCATGAACGGCGTCGATCGCAGCGACGCCGAATCGAGTGGACAGAACGCGGTCGAACGCCGTCGGGGTTCCACCGCGTTGCACATGACCCAACTGAACGACTCGCGATTCGAAGCCGGTTCGTTCCCCAATGGCAACGGCGATGCGGGTGGCAACACCACCGAGTACGACGTGCCCAAATCGATCGAGAACCTTGTCTTCCATCTCGAGGGTGCCGGGGATCGGCTCAGCGCCTTCGGCGACGACAACGATGGACGCAAACCGACCTCGGTCATGACGGCGACTCAGACGAGCGCACAGTTCGTCGATGTCGAATGGAATCTCGGGAATCAGTACGGCGGTCGCCCCTCCTGCGATCCCCGCTGACGTCGCGATCCAGCCTGTATGACGGCCCATCACTTCGACCACCATGACTCGATCGTGACTCTCAGCTGTTGTGTGGAGACGGTCGATCGCGTCGGTCGCTATCTGCACGGCCGTGTTGAAGCCAAATGTCACGTCCGTGCCAACGACATCGTTATCGATCGTCTTCGGCACGCCAACGATT